>DATLOS010000214.1:0-4290 GCA_035536155.1 Elusimicrobiota bacterium | reverse complement strand
CGGCCTCATTGGGGTCGGCCGCGGGCGGCGCGCTCGAGGACGCCGCCGAGCGCGGCGCCTGCGCCTGCGGCGCGCGCGGGCGCCGCGCGAGCGGCTCGCGCACCACCCCGGGCAGGACGCTTCCCGCCGCCGCGGGCGCTTCGGCGTCGGCGTCCGGCGCCGCGGGAGGGGCCGCCTCCTGGACGACCGGCGCGGGGGGAAACGCGGGCGCCGTCGCGCGCCCCGCGTCGCGGCCGCTCAAGAAGATCACCGCGAGCGCGCCCGCCCCGGAGACGAGCATGACGATGAGGATGAGGCCGAGGTTCGCCTGCCGCTCGTCTTGGCCCACGCCCAACTCTAGCAGCCGTCCGCCGCCGCCGCAATGGCCCGGGCGTTCGTGCTAGAATAGGCGCCCATGAAACGGCCCGCCCTCGCCGCTCTCGCCTGCGCGCTCGCCCTATCGGCCTGCAGCGTGAAGACCGTTGCGGTGCGCGCGACCGCGGCGGTCGTCTCCGACGGCACCCCGGCCCTGCGCGAGGAGCCCGATCCTCTATTCGCCCGCGATGCCCTCCCCGGACAGCTCAAGCTCCTCGAGGGGCTGCTCCGTGACGCTCCCAAGGACCCGCGGCTCCTCTCCGCTCTCAGCGAGGGCTTCGTGGGCTACGCCTTCATGTTCCTGGAAGACGAGCAGCCCGACCGCGCCCGCGACATGTACCGGCGCGCCCTGGGCTACGCCTTGCGCCTGGCCGCCTTGAACGGCGACTTGGCGGCGATAGCCGTCGCGCGGCCCGACGCGCTCGACGCGGCGCTCGCCCGCGCGCGCCTCCAGGACGTCCCCGGCCTCTATTGGGCCGCGTACGCCTGGGCGGGCTGGGCGAACCTCGCCAAGGGCGACCCGGAGGCGCTGGCCGGGATGTCCCGCGCGCAGAGCGTCATGCGCCGCGTCCTCGCGCTCGACCCCGGCTTCCAGTTCGGCGGCCCCGACATCTTCTTCGGCATCTACTACTGCGCCCTGCCCAAGATGGCGGGCGGCGATCCCGACAAGGGCAAGGCCCACTTCGAGGCCGCCCTCGCCCGCAGCAAGGGCAAGTTCCTGATGGCCAAGGTCCTCTACGCCCGCTACTACGCGGTCGCGGCCTTGGACGAAGCGCTTTTCCGGCGCCTCAACGAGGAGGTCCTCGCCGCCTCGGGAGAGGATCTGCCTCAGGCCCGGCTGACCAACGAGGTCGCCAAGCTCAAGGCCAAGAAATTATTGGAGAAGACGAATGAACTCTTTTAAGCTCGCCGTCCTGTCCGCCGTCCTGCTGGCCGCGCCCGCCCGCGCGGAGCTCATCAAGTTCGCCACCCTCGCTCCCGAGGGCACGGACGCCGCGAAAATCATGCAGGCGATCGACGCGGAGCTGCGGGCCAAGACCAGCGGCCAGCTCGGCTTCAAGTTCTACCTGGGCGGGCGCCAGGGCGACGAGAAGGACATGGTGCGCAAGATCCGCCTCGGCCAGCTCCAAGCCGGCGGCTTCACCGGCGTGGGCCTGGGCGAGATCGCGCCCGAGGTCCGGGTGATGGACGCGCCCTGGCTCTTCCGCAATTCCGACGAGGTCGACCACGTGCTCAAGACCTTCGATGCGGACTTCCGCAAGGACTTCGAGAACAAGGGCTTCGTGCTCCTGGGCTGGACCGAGATCGGCTTCATCTACGTCTTCACGAACACGCCGGTGAAGGCGCCCATCGACATGCAGAAGCTCAAGATCTGGATGTGGGAGGGGGACCCCATCGCGGAGTCGGCCTTCAAGGCGCTCGACGTCCACCCCATCCCGCTCTCCATCACCGACGTCAACACCTCGCTGCAGACCAAGCTCATCGACTCCGTCTACTCCGCCCCGCTCTACGCGATCGCGCTCCAATGGACGGACAAGACCAAGTACATCTACAACGTCCCCATGGCCAACGCCTCGGGCGCCGTCCTCGTCTCGAAGAAGGCCTTCGACGCCCTGCCCAAGGACCAGCAGAAGCTCCTCCTCGACGTCGGCGCCAAGCATCTCTCCAAGCTCAACGCGCTCACCCGCGAGGAGAACCGGAAGGCCCTCGAGAGCCTCAAGGCGCACGGGATGATCATGACCGACACGACCCCCGAGCAGCTGCGCTCCTACGAGGCCCTGGGACGCAAGGCGCGCCGCGAGCTGGTGGGGCGGCTCTACTCCGCCGAGCTCCTGGACCGCGTGGAGAAATCCTTGGCCGAATACCGCGCCAAGTCCGGAGCCGCGAAGGCGCCCAAAGCGGCCGCGAAATAGCGGTGGTCATCCGCCGCGACTGGTTCAAGCGCCAGGTCAGCATACTCGCCCAGGCCCTGGGCGCGGCGCTGGGCCTGCGCAAGAAAGGCGACGTCGAGGCCTCGCTCCAGGCGTTCGAGAACGCGCTCCACGAGGCCTTCGGGATGAACGGGAAGCTCGCCTTGGCTCTTCCCTTGGAGAGCTTCCTCTCGCTGGCCTGCCGCGGAGAGGCGCCGGACCCCGAGCTCCTGAGCTCCTTGGCCGAGCTCTTCCGCGAGTGGGGAGACGCCTTGGCGGAGCGCGGCCTCGCCGCGGACGCCGCGGCGGCTCGAAGCCGGGCGCAGGAGCTCCTGAAGCGGGCTTCCGCCTAGCCGAATCCACCCCGGGGCCCTATACTCGTGCCAGGGCCATGCGTCTCTACCGGAATCCCAGCCTCCTCACCCGCCGCAACGTCTGGCTCTTCCTCCGCTATGTCTGCCTCCACGCCTTCATCATCCACGCCAGCCTCGGCGCGATCGCGAACGTCCGAAACCGCATGGTCCGGAGCGAGGAGTACGGCGCCATCCTGCTCTCGGACCGCGTCGCCGACGACCTGACGCTGCGCTCGATCTCGGCCCTGGCCTGGTTCGGCGCCTACCCCTACTGGACGTACTACTTCAACAACCGCGGCATGAAGGCGCGTTGGTTCCTGAGCGCGAAGAGCGGCGACCTCAAGGCCGCGGTGCGCGACCCGCGCTGCCAAAGCATCGTCCTGGTCGGGCACGGCAGCTTCTGCCTGTGGGCGGCGACGGACGCGGACGTCACCAACGACGAGATGACGGCGTTCATGAAGGATCAGCCGAAGAAGAAGGGGGAGTGGCTCCAGCTCACCTGCGGCGTCCCCGACGCCTGGCCGGTCAAGCTGGGCGAGCTGGTCATGGACCCGGCGCGCGTCTACACCTACGCCAAATCGATCAACGCCTACTATCTCGTGACCGACGCGCTCTTCGGCTTCAAGTACATCAAGAGTTTGAAGACCCGCCTTGGCTCGAAACCGTAAAAACGGCATAATACGCCCGACCGTGGACTTCCTGCGTTCCCTGGAAAACAGGCTCGTCGCCCTGGAGAAGCTCGCCCTCGCCGCTCTTTTGACGACGATGGTGGCGCTGAGCTTCGTCCAGGTCGTCCTGCGCGGCGGCTTCTCCGCGGGCTTTCTCTGGGCGGACACCTTCCTCCGGAACTTGGTCCTGTGGGTCGGCTTTCTCGGCGCGGCCGCCGCCGCGGCGCAGGACAAGCACTTCGCCATGGACGCGGCGGGGAGGATCCTCTCCGGGAGGGCCAAAGCCGCGGCGCACCTGACCTGCTCCATTTTCACCGCCGCCGTCTGCGTCCTCCTCCTGCAGGCCTCGATCGCCTTCCTCAAGGACGAGCGCGCCGCGGCGAACGTGCTCTTCTCGATCGGCGGCTGGCAGGCGCAGGCCTGGCCCTTCGAGCTGGCCCTGCCCGGCGGCTTCGCCTTGCTCGCCGTCCACCACGCCATCAAGGCGGTCCTCGCCGCGCCGGAGCTCAAGGCGTGAGCGGCGCCCTCGTCGCCGTCGTCCTGCTCGCCCTGGCCGCGGTCGGCGCGCCGGTCTTCGCGCTGATGGGCGCCCTGGCGCTTTGGCTTTTCCACGGCGCGGGCATCGCGGGCTCGGCCGCGATCGTCGAGCTCTACCGCCTGGCGAGCCTTCCCGCGCTGATCGCGATCCCGCTGTTCACCTTCGCCGGCTTTCTGCTCGCCGAGTCCAAGGCGCCCAAGCGCCTCTTGGACCTCGCCGAGGCCCTCTTCGGCTGGATGCCGGGGGGGGTGGCGATCGTGGGGCTCCTCTCTTGCGCGATATTTACCGCGTTCACGGGAGCCTCGGGCGTCACGATCATCGCCCTGGGCGGACTGCTCTATCCCATGCTGCGCAAGCAGGGCTACTCGGAGAATTTCTCCCTCGGCCTCATGACCTGCACCGGGAGCCTGGGCCTGCTGTTTCCGCCGTCCTTGCCCATCATCCTCTATGGCCTGGTCGCCAAGGTC
>DATLOS010000213.1:0-2870 GCA_035536155.1 Elusimicrobiota bacterium | reverse complement strand
CCGTGGCGGACGGTCCAGGCCCGCACGGCCTGGCCGGCGAACTCGAATTCGATCGCGTGGAGGTTGTGGCCCGCGGCTTCGAGCCGCGCGGCTTCAGCCGGCTCCGAGACGAGCATCTCGGGCGAGAGGTTGAAGGCCATGATCAGCGACGGGTACAGCGAGGCGAAGTCGAGGCCCGTGAGCGGGCCGTAGGCGGCCAGCGCCGCGATCGCGGCCCAGAAGGCCTCCGCGGCGCGCGGACGCTCCGCCCTGGGCGCGGCGCCAAGGGCCGCCGCGGCGTCGACCACGCGCGCCAAGCAGCCCGGGTCGGGCGAGAGCCCCTTGGTAGGGAACAGCACGAAGGCGCCGGGGTACTTCTCCCGCCCCCGGCCCTGGCGCACGGTCGCGCTGATGAGCAGCCGCCGCGCCACGGCTTCGGCGCCCAGGAGGTTCCGCACCTTCATGCCGCCGGCGTAGTAGAGGGCGTCGGCGAGCGAGGTGTAGGCGACCGCGCTCACCTCGAAGTTGTCGCTCAGGACCGAGCGTCGCACCTGCATCTGCTGGCAGCGGAGCGAGTCGATGTAGTTGTAGAAGGCCACCTCGCGCATCGCCTCGGCGGCCTCGGCGGCCTCGTCGCTGCCCGGCGCGGCGCGGGCCGCGCGCCGGTACGCCTGCCACATCCGGCCGACGGACATGTCGGCCTTGGGCGGCAGGCCGCAGGCCGCCAGGTACTTCTTCAACGAGCCGGCCCGCTGCCCTCCGACCTTCGGGTACAGCTTCTGGAAGCAGGGGCGCATGTCGGTCATCACGCAGCCGGGCACCCGGAGGTATTGCGACACGAAGGTCTTGTCGGCCGTGACCTTGATGCGGAGGTCGCGGACGTAATCCCAGCGGTACACGTCCTCTTCGGTCCGCTGGGCGCGCGGGCGCGCGGCCAGCGCGTTCCACCACCAGGCGAGGTAGCCGCCGCGCCGCGCCTTCTCGACGACGAAGGGCCAGTCGTACTCGCTGTCGTTGAAGCCGAACATCACGTCGGGCGCCAGCGCCTGGAGGACGAGGGCGAGAGCCTTCAGGACGCCGTCGCGCGAGTCGCAGACGACGGTGGTCCACCGCGGGTCGGGCGCGGAGGGGACGTTGGAGATGATGACGCTCGCGAGGGGGCGGGCGTCGTCGCTCCAGTGCGCGGTGACGGACGCCATGAAAGCGACCGAGGTCGAGCTGTCGGGCAGCGGGACCGTGCCCGGCGCGCCGTCGTCGACGGTCTCCAGGTCCCAGCAGACGCCGAACACGCGCGAGCGCGCGAGGTCGTGCTCGCGCGTCAGCCGCTCAGCCTCCTTGCGCTCGGCCTCGCCGGCGTCCGGCCCGAGCAGCGGGCGGTAGCCCGCCGGCTCGAGCCGGAACAGGTGGCGGCAGCGCGCCTGGCGCGTGGGCCCCCGCGTGTAGGCGTAGTCGCCGAGGAGCGCCCACGCGCAGAGCGGCAGGCCGTGCTCGCGCGCGACCTTGCGATAGTAGGGCGCGCGGTCGTTCCCGTAGAGGCGGAGGCCGGCGCGCTCGGCGGCCTCCATCGCCTTCTTCCGGCCGCCCATGTCGCTCGCCCGGACCCGGACGAAGCGCCCCGGGCTCTCGCGGAAGCCGTCGTGCAGCGAGCGGTAGCCCTTGAGCTCCTCGGTCGCGACGGACGCGCCGGCGACGGCCGCCAGCTCGCGCAGCCGCTGGCCGAAGATCTCGGCGTCCTCGCCCGCCGGGACCTCGGCCTCAAAGGAGGGCTCGATCCCGGTCAGCGTCACCTCGGCCTTGGCGCCGTCGACCGTGCTGCCGTAGATGCGCAGGGCGTAGGCGGCCGAGCCGCCCGCAAAATCGATCGCGTCCTCGACGGCGACCGGCCAGAAGAGGACCGGCTCGCCCGTGGGGGGCGCGATCCGCGCCCCGTGGGTGAAGGCGTCGCGCGAGGGCAGGCCGTCGAGGCGCGAGCCCTCGCGGTAGCGGAGGACCATGCCCGGCCCGCCCGGCCCCAGCGAGTCGTCAGACAGGACCGCGCGCTTCGCCTCGGAGCTCCCTTGCGCCGCCATTATGGCAGAAAAAGGGGGTTCAATTGCCACTGGCCGGCGGCCCGGCCGGCGGCCCGGCCGGCGAGCCCTGCCGCTAGATCGGCCGGATCTGGGGGTCCCAGCGCGGGCTGTGGTCGATCCGGACGCCGCAGTAGGTGACCGGCGCGCGGGCGTAGTCGGGGCTGCGGTAGATCCGCCCGGCCTCGGCCTCCTCCAGGAGGAACCGGAAGGTCGCCCAGAAGCGGGGCGGGTGGTCGAGCTCCTCGAGCGCGACGTGGGCCATCTCGTGGAGCGTGACGAAGGTCAGCGTCTCGAGGTCGTGGAGGCCGAAGCTCGCGCGGTCGCGCAGGCAGAGGGCGATGACGGCCCCCTTGTCGAGCGAGTAGCTCGTGTCGCCCGACGGGTCCTGGGGCGAGTTCTCGGCGAGGTTGTCGGGGTTGTAGCGCGCGAGCAGGCGCAGCGTCGCGTCGCGGCGCGCGGGGAACGCCGCGCCGGCCGGCCCGCGGACGTAGCGCGCGCGCAGGCGGCGCAGCAGCGCGATCGTGCGGGCGTTCGCGGCCGCGAGCAGGTCGGCCGCGGCCTGGGTGTCGCCGCGGTCGGGCGAGGGGTGGACGCGGTACGCCGCGGCGTCGAGGGTCGAGCGCACGGGCCGGGTGTGGTCGAGGGTGAAGCGGTCTGCGCGGCGCGCGAGCACGCAGAGGAGGAGGAGCGCCGCGGCGGCCAGGGCCAGCGCGGAGGGCGCCATCTATTCCGCCGCGGAAGCGCGCTCGATGGGCGGCGAACCCCGCGAGAGGGCCGGCCCCAGGGCATCGAGACCGCGGCCACCACAGCCGCAGCCTCGGG
>DATLOS010000212.1:0-4338 GCA_035536155.1 Elusimicrobiota bacterium | reverse complement strand
TGCGCGCGCGCGCCCTTGGCCTTGAGCGCCGAGAAGCGCGTCGCCCCGAAGACCTCCTCGAAGGCGGCGTAGGCCAGCTTGGCGTTGGCGATGGCGGCCTTGCCCGCCAGGCCGGCGTGCTCCTTTTTCCCCTCGAGGAGCTTGTCGACCGAGGTGTCGATGCGGCTCACGAAGAAGCTGGCGACCGAGGAGACCGAGGCGAGCGGCTTGCCCGCCTTTGCCAGGCGCTCCAGGCCGGCGAGATAGGCGTCCATCACCTCGCGGTAGCGCGCGAGGGAGAAGATGAGGGTCACGTTCACGTTGACGCCCTCGCCGATCAGGCGAGTGATCGCGGGCAGGCCTTCCTTCGTCGCGGGCACCTTGATCATGAGGTTCTTGCGCCCGACGGCCTTGAAGAGGCGCAGGCCCTCGGCGATCGTAGCTTCCGTGTCGTAGGCCAAGGTCGGAGAGACCTCGAGGCTGACGAAGCCGTCGGCTCCGCCGCTCTTGTCGTAGACGGGCTCGAGGAGGTCCGCGCCGTCTTGGATGTCGGCGCAGGCCACGGCCTCGAAGAGGGCCTTGGGGTCGGAGGAGCTCGAGGCCGCGTTCCGGATGCGGGCGTCGTAGTCCTTGCCGGAGGAGATCGCCTTCTCGAAGATGGTCGGGTTCGAGGTCAGGCCCTTGAGCCCGTCAGCATCCACCATGCGCTTGAGGGCGCCGGAGTCGAGGAGCTCGCGGCTGATCATGTCGATCCACGGGCTCTGTCCAAAATTCTCCAGCTGCTTGAGGGGGTTGTCCATGGCGGCTCCTTGCGGCGTCAGATGGCGCTCGATTCGGCCAGCGCCAGGAACTCCTTGCGCGTGCGCGGGTCCCGGCGAAACGACCCGAGCATCGCGCTGGTCACGGTGGGCGAGAGCTGGCTGTGCACGCCGCGCATCTCCATGCAGAGGTGGCGCGCCTTGAGGATCACGCCCACGCCGAGGGGCTCGAGCTTCTCCTGCAGGACGGCGGCGATCTCCTCCGTCATGCGCTCCTGCACCTGCAGGCGGCGGGCGAAGACGTTGACCAGCTTGGGGATCTTGGAGAGCCCGACGATGCGCTTGTTGGGGATGTAGGCGACGTGCGCCTTGCCGAAGAAGGGCAGGAGGTGGTGCTCGCACATCGAGTAGAAGTTGATGTCCTTGACCAGGACCATCTCGCTGTAGCGGACCTTAAATAGCGCGCCGTTGATGAGCGCGTCGATGTCCGCCTTGTAGCCCACGGTGAGCTCGCGCAGCGCCCGCGAGACGCGCCCCGGCGTCTTCATGAGCCCCTCGCGGCGCGGATCCTCTCCCAGCTCGGAGAGGATGCGCAAGATGCTCTCCTCGATGCGGTCGGCGGGGGCTTCGGTCTTGCTCGTCATCACAGGGCCGCGAGGTACTCGAGCAAAGTGCGGACCATGGCGCCGGTTCCCCCCGCGGGGCAGTAGGAGAGCGGGCCGTCCGCCCACGCCGTCCCGGCGAAGTCGAAGTGGACCCACGGCGTCTTGTCCACGAACTCCTGGAGGAAGAGGCCGCCGATGATGCTGCCGGCCTCGCCCCGGACCTTGCCGATGTTCTGCAGGTCGGAGATCTTGCCCTTGATGTGGTCCTGGTAGTCCTTGTAGAGCGGGAGCTCCCAGAGCGGCTCGTCGGCCTTCTTGGCCGCCGCCTGGATCTTGGCCAGGGCCGCGCGATCGTTGGCCATGGCCGCCGTGATGGAGGACCCCAGGGCCACCGTCACCGCGCCGGTGAGCGTGGCGAAGTCGTAGATCACGTGGGGCTTCAGGCCGTTGGCGTAGACCAAGGCGTCGGCCAGGACCAGGCGGCCCTCGGCGTCGGTGTTGAGGACCTCGATGGTCTTGCCGTTCATGGCTTTCAGGATGTCGCCCGGCTTGTAGGCGTCCGGCCCGGGCATGTTGTAGGTGAGGGCGGCCACCGCGTGGACCTCGGCCTTGACCTTGAGCTTGGCCGCGGCGCGCGCCACGGCGAGGACGGTCGCGGCGCCGGCCATGTCGCACTTCATGGTCTCCATGGACTGGGCGGGCTTGAGCGAGAGGCCGCCCGAGTCGAAGGTCACGCCCTTGCCGACCAAGGCGACGGTGCGCCGGCTGGGGCCCTTGGGCTTGTAGGAGAGATGCAGCAGGCGCGGCGGCCTCGCCGAGCCGCGGCCCACGCCCAGGAGCGCGCCCATGCCCAGCTTCGCCGCCTCCTTCTCGTCGATGATCTTGAGGTGCAGGCCGTCCTTGGCCAGCTCGCCGGCCAGCTTGGTCACGTCCTCGGGAGACTTGTCCGAGGGGCCGTCGTTGACCAGGTCGCGGACCCAGCACACCGCCTCGCAGAAGACCTGGGCGCGCTCGAGGGCGAGCGCCAGCTTGTTGCGCTCCGGGGCCTTGGCCGCGACGAGGACGACCTTGGAGAGCTTGCGCTCCTCGTCGGGCTTGAGATAGCGGCGGTAGTCGTAGGCGCCGAGGAGCAGGCCCTCGGCCAAAGCCTGCGCGGGCTCGACCGGCGCCGCCCAAACCGTCTCGTGGCGGCGCTTCGCGGCCTTGAACAGGGCGGCGGCCGCCTTGCGCAGGCTCTCGGCGCCCGACTCCTTGCGCTTTCCCAGTCCGACGAAGTAGAAGCGGCGCTCCTTGGCGCCGTCGGAGGCGCCGAACGCGGCGACTTCCCCCGCTTTTCCTTGAAACCCCTCTTCTTTAGCGCGGGCGGCCAGCGCCTTGCGCGCGGCGGGCGGCAGGAAGGCCGCGCCCGCGACTCCGGCGTCCTCATACGAGAATACGGCGAGCGGCTCGGAGCCTGCGGAGAATTCGGCCAGAAGGGCGGCGGAGACGGTCAGCATGGGAGAGCCTCCTCGTTGTCGCGACGTGAAATCATATTAAAAAATCTTTCCGCGCCCTACTTCGGCGCGAGCAGGAACTCGGACGCCGCGAAGCCGAGGACGGCGCCCGTGACCGGGCCGACCCAATATACGTAGTGCTGCGCCCAGAACATGGAGAGCATCGCGGGGCCGAAGGCCCGCGCGGGGTTGAGGGCCGCGCCCGTGAGCCCCCCGGCGAAGAGAGCGGCGGCGCCGACCCAGGCGCCGACGGCCAGCGCCCAGCTCGGGCCGGAGCGGCGGTCCTGCTGAAGGAGACGGTGGCTGGCCAAGGCGAGGAAGAAGGTGAGGACCGCCTCGACCAAGGTGGCTTCCCGGAAGCCGATGGTGCTGTGGCAGGCGCCGAGGTGCGGCGGGTTGCGCAGCAGCGGAGAGTGGTGGAAGACGGCGGTGAGGAAGAGGGCCGCCAACGAGGCGCCCGAGAGCTGGGCGAAGGCGCAGAGGGCGGCGCGGGCGGCGTCCAAGCGCCGCAGCACCGCGAGCGCGAAGGCGAAGGCCGGATTAAACAGCGCCGGCGCCTCGCGTCCCAGGGCGCCGAAGACCGCGGCGGCCGCCAGGCCCTGGGCGAGCGCCACGCCCACCGGGCCCAGGCGGCCGCCGGAGGCGGCGTCTACGACCACCGCTCCGGCGGCCAGCGCGGTCCAGGCGAAGGCGCCGACCAGTTCGGCCAGCAGCGCCCGCAGGGTTCCGGCCAAGGCCTTTTACTTCAGCTTCTGCAGGAACGACTCGACTTCGGAGTAGTCGCGCTCCTTGGTGATGTCCGAGTTCACGGACACGAAGGCGACTTTCTTGTCCTTGCCGATCACGACCGTGGCGCGCTGGGAGATGTTGGCGGCCGGGTGGAAGAGGCCGTAGGCCTTCGTCACCGCGCGGTGCATGTCGGCGAGCAGCCGGTGCTTCAAGCCGAGCTTCTCCTTCCAGGCCTTGTGGCTCCAGACGGAGTCGATGGAGATCGCGGCGACCTCGCCGTACTTGCCGAAGCGGGAGAGGTCCTGGGAGAAGCAGACGTTCTCCTTGGTGCAGGTCGGGCTCCAGTCGAGCGGGTAGAAGAAGAGGATGACGTTCTTCTTGCCCAGGTGATCGGAGAGCTTGAAGTCGTTGTTGGCGTCGTCCTTGAGGGTGAAGTCCGGAGCCGGCGTCCCGACCGCGATCGGGGTGGTCTCCTTGGTGGCGGTGGCGGTGGTCATGAGTTCCTCCTGTGCTACTTGGCTACCAAATCGATGCTGAGCGTCTTGCGGTTGTAGTTCTGCAGGCTGACCTGCGCGGCGATCTGGCGGGCGAGGTGCCGGAACGCGGTGCCGACCGCGCTCATCGGATGGGAGAGGACCACGGGCACGCCGGTCTCCCCGCCCTCGCAGACCGTGGGATCGAGCGGGATGCTGCCGAGGAAGGGGAGCAGCTGCTTCTCGGCCAGGGCCTTCGCTCCCCCCTCGCTGAATATGCGCGAGACGTGCTTGCAGTTCG
>DATLOS010000211.1:0-15376 GCA_035536155.1 Elusimicrobiota bacterium | reverse complement strand
TCGCCGTCAGCCCGGAGAGGAGCGGCGCCGCGATATATCGTTTCGACGGCGTGGCGTGGTCGTCAGGGGCCGTCTCGAATCAACTCTTCGAGCCAGGCCGGGATGGAGCCGCGGCTTCCGTCGCGGGTTCCATCGTGCGTTCCGGGCGATATGCGGTGTTTTCGTTGGGCCGTGACACGCGGCCTCCTTCAACGGAATTCTCGATCACCGGGGGATCACGGGTCGCCAGCGGGATCGTTCTTGCATCTACGGCTTCGTTCGTCGTCTTGCGCGCTTCCGATGAGCTGCAGGACGGCTATTCGTCTCAGGTCGCTACGACATACTATCGGATCGACAAGCTGTCGCCGCTGGATCCATTCGCCGTCTATAAGTCGTCGATCCCGTTGTCGCTCGGTGCCCATACGATCGAGTATCGATCCCAGGATTGGATGGGGAACTTAGTGGAAGTGCGAACCTCTTCGGTAGTGGTCACGGCCGGCGACGTATTCAAGGAAGAACGCGGGCGCACGGTAGAGGGCAGGCTTCTCGTCGGATTTATGGATTCCGGAGCGCAGGTCGAAGTCGAGTCGCAGGCGCAGAGCGACCATACGTTCATGGTTTCCGGCGCCGACGGGATGCCGCTGATGGCGGCCGACAACATCGGTCGCGTGAGCCTCGGAGGCGCGCGCGCGCGCGCGCAGGTAGACGTCGCCGCCAACGACTTGTCCATAGCGCTCCAGCTTAGGAATGGAGCTTTTCGATCTATGCCGGGCGGTCCGCAACTCGCGCTGGGATATTCTTATCCTGCGCAGATGCGCCATGCCATAGCGACCGACCACGGGGCCGATCCAAAAGACAATGGGATCGACTTCATGATCTGGACGCCTAAGTTAAGCAGCGCGGCTATCGCGACCGAACGCTTTCTGTCCTTGCAGGAGATGTCTTGGAACGCCGCCTCGTTTCACGTTTGCCCGGTGGGGAGGGCAGACGCGGAGGTTGAGGTGTCAAATCTCGCGGCAAAGGGCGGCGGAAGCATGCGCCGATTCGAGCTTCAGACCCCGGCTTTTCTCGGTCCGGAGCCGGGCGAAGACATCGAGGAGCTTCTCCGCCACAAGGCCTATGAGACCGTTCTCCAACTCCGGCATGCGTCCTACACATACCCCGACGATCCGTCGACCAGGCGGGAGGGACTTCTTTTCAAGGATGCTCCAGAGAGCATTCGTGGAAAGGGCGGCGTCGTCTTGCTGGACACGAGGGTCGCGAACCTGGAGCTTGCGCTACAGGAGTCCATGAAAAGATTGGAAGGGCTTAAGCGCAGGCTCGCCGCGTTGAGGGGACATAGATGACGATCTCTTTAGCGCATCTATGGGCGGCGGCCTTGTTGCTCTTGGCTGTTCCTTGCCGCGGCCAGGTCCTCACGAGCCCCGTGCCAGGTGCCCCTGTAGTCGCGGCGTCGAGTCCGAGCGTTGTGGTGGGCGACCTATTTATTGAGGATAGGCTAAGCCTTGGGGGAGCTCTGTCCGCTGCGCGCTTAGGCGTGCGGGTGAGTTCGCGTGCGGAGACCGCCTTTTTGGTGTCTGGCGTGGACAAGACGCCATTTATTGCCGTTTCAAGCGCGGGCGCCCTTGGGTTCGGAATGCAACCCACGCATGGGCTGAGCGTGATGGGATGGCCTGGTTCAGGTCCGGATAGCGGGCTGGTGTTGAGAGCCGGTGGCCGCGCCTCGGACAAAGATCAATATTCCATCGCGTTTGGACCCTATGGGGGGAGCGGCTTTCGACACGCTCTACGGGCGCGGCTCGGCGATGGGCGGTCGGGCAACATACTGGATTTTCTTCTCTTTGATGCGCGCTCGATGCGACCGCAGCAGATCGGAGGCTTACATGCGCTGGCGCTCCAGACCCGCGCCAACGGCGTCGGAGTCCAGGTGATGCCCGCGGGCTACGGCGATGGAGACTTGGTTATATCTGATGGGGTAACTAAGGGTCGCGGAACGGTTCATCGGCGCGAGGAGGTCGCGCCGGCGAGCAGGGATTCCTTTGAGAGCATCACCTACTTCGGCGCGGAGCAGAAAGAGCGAGCAGCCCGCGACGTAGCGGCTATGCGGTACGTCTTAAGCGGCTCCGGCCTTCAGCCGGTATACGCCAAGACTTCGGAGACAGTAAGACGGCGCGACGGCTTTGTCAGCTTGGATGCCAGAGTGCTGAACGCCGAAATGAGCGCCCAGGCAATCATGCGGACCCTGAGAGAGCTCGATGGCGAAGTTGGCGCCTTGGAGGTGGCCAAGTGAGCGCTTGGCGTAGCGGCTGGATCGCCGCGGCAACCGGGCTTGCCATGGCATTGCCGGCGATCGCCCAAAGCGAGTTGGATTTGGAGGTTACCGGGCAGATGGGAGTGGGGACTATGGCGCCCAAGGCGCGTCTCGAGGTCCAGACTTCATCGCGCGAGGTCGCCGCGGTCCAGGTTTTGGACGCAGGTGATCGGCCTATATTCGTGATCGATGGGGCGGGTCGCGTGGGAGTCCGAGTCGCGGCGCCGGAGGCGCGCCTAGACATCGCTCCGGATAGCGCGGAAGCTCTCACGCTCGCGTCGGGAAGCCTGTCGACTTCCCCGATTGAAAGCCAGATCATCTTCGAGGGGAAGGATGCGACACGGTTCCGGTACGGGATTCGGACGACGCATTCCAGCGCCGCTCGCGTCCCAAACAACATCGAGTTCTTCTTCCGTGAGATGAATTGGCCGCGCCCCGGAGGCGACGCGCCCGATTTTACTATCGGAACGGCGAATTCGGCGAGCGGTTGCGGCGTCGGAATCCGCGCTGCCGGCACGATGGCATTCGAGCTCGACATTTCGAGCGGTACGATTTACGCGGGCGGAGGGACGGTTCTCGCGCTGCACTCGGGCGAACATGCTGACGCAGCGACCGCGGCCAGCGTGCGCTATCTTGACGAGAAGGACGAGAAGCGAGCGTATGAAGAGACGGAGGCTTTGAAGCCGGCGGCATATCGAATAAAGCCGGATGCTGGCGGCGCGCCTGGGCGGATTACGCGAGGACTAATTTATGAAGAACTTCCCGGCAGTCTGCGGGGGCGAGAAAAAAGCGTCGTCGTCGATGCCCGCGTCACGAACCTCGAGCTCGCGCTAAAGGAAATCAATCGGAGGATCGCCGAGCTGGAGCGCAAGGTCGCGCTCGCCGAACGGACGCGGCGGCGCTAGTCGGCCAGCCGATACCGCAGCAGGCAGTACAAGTACACGAACGCGTCCCGCCACGTGATCTTCTTGCCCTCGGCGTAGGTGCGTCCGCTGTAGGAGATCGGCACCTCGTAGACGCGCAGGTGGCGTTTGCAGACCTTGGCGGTGACCTCGGGCTCGAAGCCGAAGCGGTCGCTGCGCAGGACAAAGGAGCGGAGGATGTCGGTCCGGAACACCTTGTAGCACACGCCCATGTCGGTCAAGTTGATGTTGTAGAGGACGTTGGTGAGCAAGGTGAAGAAGAGGTTCGCGGCATAGTGCCAGAACATGAGCACGCGGTGCGGGCCGCCCAGGAAGCGCGAGCCGTACACGACGTCGGCCCGCCCGTCGAGAAGCGGGCCGAGGAGCATGGGATAATCGGTCGGGTCGTACTCGAGGTCGGCGTCCTGGACGAGGACGAGCTCGCCGCGGGCCATGGCGAGCGCGGTGCGCAGGGCGGCGCCCTTGCCTTGGTTGACCTCGTGGCGCGCGGCGCGCAGGTCGGGGCCGAGCAGGCTCTGGATCTTGTCCCAGGTCCGGTCCGTCGAGCGGTCGTCGACCACGATGATGTCCTTCTCGAGCGGGATCTTCACCGCGCGCACGCGGGCGACGAGCTCGGCCACGGTGCGCTCCTCGTTGTAGGCCGGGATGAGGATGCTGAGGGTCTTCATGGGCGCCTTCGACGGCAGTATTTCAATTTTTCAGCCTCCGCGCAAAGCGCGGCGCGGGAGCGCGGCGGCCAAGGCGGTCTCGAGCGCCCGAATCTGGCTCGGCGTGGAGTGTTCGCGCGCCAGCGCGACGCGCGCTCGGACGCGCTCCGGGGTCTCGGTCTCCCGCAGCTTGGACGCGATGGCGGGAAAGTCCGCGCTCGCGGCGGCGAGGTACAGGTGCTCGGCGAGCGGACGCAGGCTGCGCAGATTCGAGGCCAGCACGGGACGCCCGGTCGCCAGGCACTCGTAGAGCTTCGCCGGGGCGACGCCCAGGTTGTAGGGCGTGTCGGCGTACGGAAGGAGGAGCGCGCCGTAAGGCGCGAGAACCTCGGGCAGTTTCTCGTGCGCCACCGCGGGAAGAAAGCGCACCGACGCGGGCAGCGCAGGGGGCGGCTCCTTCACCGGCCCGATGAGGTCGACCTCGAAGCCGGCTTCGCCCAGCGCGCGCAGGGCCTCGAAGTCGACGGCGCTCCAGACCGTGCCGAAGTAGCACAGCCGGGGACGCGGTCCGGGCGGCGGCCCCGGCGGGATGAAGAAGGCCTCGTCGGCGCCGTGGTGCAGGAGCAGCGTATGAGGATTGACGGCGCGCTTCGCTTCGAAAAGGTACTGCGAGGTCGTGAGCACCAGGTCCGCGCGGCGCAGGAGCTCGCCCTCGGTCGCCGCCAGGTCGCGCGGGGGCGTGGGATGTCCCGCGAAGTTGTCGACGCAGTCGTAGACGAGGAGCTCGGGCTCGAGGCGGTCGAGCACGCTCAGCGTCGTCGCGGTGGGAAGGTAGGCGAAGACCACCGGGCCTGGGCGCAAGCCGAGCTTCGAGAGCTTGCGCAGGAGGCGCGGGACGAAGACCGACGCGTTGAGGGCCCGGAAAGGCTTCGCGGTGGGCGGAAGCGCCAGCGGCGAGACCACGCGCCCGCCGGAGGCGCGTGGCCGCGGGGCCAGCAGGCCTTTCACGCGCCGGACGACGCGGGAGAGATCGCGTGCGCCGGGCGAGCGGAAGCCGGTGTTCTCGACGAAGAAGACCTCGGCCCCCGCGGCCTCGAAGGCGGAGGCGAAGGCCTGATGCCGCTGCCAGGCGGCGCCCCAATCCACGCTGGAGAGGACGAGGACCTGGCGGCCGGCGAAGAACGAGGCGGCGCTCATGCGGCCTGAGGGTCGGGGTGGCGGATCGCGTACCAGTCCCAATGCCCGTCGATCTTGGCGCGCAGGTCCTGGGCGGTGTCCCAGGCGGTGACCTCGGTCCGGCAGAGAAGGAGCGGGTCGCGCTCCGGCTCGTTGGCGCCCCAGCGGCTGGTCGCACCCAGCCGGTAGCCGGCGGCCTCGGCCGCGTCCCGCACGCGCCGGTCCACCGCGCCGTGCGGGTAGGAGAGGGACTCGACGGGACGGCCGAGCAGGTCCTCGAGCCAGCGGCGGCTGGCGGAGAGCTCCTCCGCGAGGTCGGCGTCGCTCAATGTCGTGAGAACCTTATGGGTGAGGCCGTGGGAGCCGATCGAGGCCCCGGGCAGGGCTGCGAGCGCCCGCAGCTGCCCGGCGTCCAGGTATGGCGCCTCGCCGCGGCGGATGAAGTCCGCGGTCGCAAATAGCATGAAGGGGATGCCGGTTTCGACGAGGAGCGGCGCGGCTTCGGTGAGCGTGTCGCGGAAGCCGTCGTCGAAGGTCACGCAGAGGGCGGGCTCGCTCCCGGCGGGCCCGAACCTCGCCGGGGGCCAAGGCACGCGCAGCGAGGCGAGGAGGCGCACGTGCTCGGCGAAGCGCTCCTTGGAGATGGAGTTGCCGTAGGGATCGCGTTCCAGCGCCAAGCCCACGGCGTGGTAGGTCAGGACGCGCAGGCCGCGCCGCGGCGGCTTGACGGCCGCGCCCCAGGCGCGGGCGACCTGGCGGTAGAGCCGCTGCTTGAGGGCTCCGATCACGCCGCGGCCCCCGCGCGGCTCGCCGCCCACGACGCGGGCAGGCGCAGGAGCCCCGGGCGGGCGGCCTCCCATTCGCCCAGGTAGTCGACGAAGCGGGCGCCGGTGCCCTTCTTGAAATCGTACACGCCCTTCGCGGCCTCGGGGTCGGCGCCTCCCAGGTCGTAGGCGCGGGCGCCGTCTCGCGCGGCGTGGAGGACGAGCTCCCAGAGGAGGGAGTAAGTCGCGTAGGAGCGGCGGCCGGCCTCGCCGGCGGCGGCGAGCAGGTCCCAGGCGCGCTCGCCCTGGCGGGCCATGGCGCGCAGGGCGATGGGCGCGCCGTCGTCGCCGTCGACGCGGTAGAGGGCGAGGCGCGGGCCGAGCGCGCGCAGGAGCGACGAGAGCGCCTCCTCGGAGTGCTGGGCGGCGATGCCCTTGTAGGCCTCCATCGCGCGGTAGACCCGGGCCAGCTCCGCGGGGTCGGGATTCGTCCAGAGGCGCGGCGGCCGGCAGCGCTTGCGCGCGCGGCGCAGGTTGTGGGACCAGTTGGAGGAGAGCCCGGCCTCGAGCGCCGCCTCGCCGGCGGAGAGGTCGAGGAGGAAGGTCGCGTTGCGGTTGAGCGGCCGCGGCGTCGGGCTCCAGCCTTGGCCGCGCAGGAGCGCGGCGTCCTCCGCCGAGGCCTCGCGGTAGGAGCAGAAGCGCGCGTAGAAAGGGCCGCCCGCTGCCGCGGCGGCGGCCTCGAGGAGGCCGGCCCACGCGGCCGGCTCGCCCGCGGGGCCGCCCCGCAGCCACAGGAGCCGCACCGGCCCGCCGCCGGGCCGCTTGAGCAGGAACTGGGCGGCGGCCACGCGGCGGCCGCCGTCCTCGCCGGCCAGGCGCAGGGCCTCCCAGCCCGAGTCCTTCTTGTGCGCTGCCCAGGCGGAGGACTGGAACACCGTCTGGCCGGGCAGGGCGGCGAGCGCCTCGTCCCAGGCGGCGCCGGGGCTCTCGGGCGGCACGAGGCTCCAGGTCACCATAGGAAGTGCGCGAGCCACAGGTCGCGGTAATGCTCCGGCGCATGGCCGCTCACCGCGGAGGGAAGGTCGGGCCAAGGCAGCGGCTCGAGCCCCGCCCGGCCGAGCGCGCGCTGGGCCGCGGCCAGGGCGTCTTTCGCGGCGCGGAACGGGAAGGCGTAGGGGCAGACCCCCTCGGGCAGCGAGGAAAACAGCGCTCGCGCGCCCGTGCCCTCCAAGATGGCGGCGACCTCGCCGAAGAGCCGACGGCGGCGCGCGAGCTCCGTCGCGGGGCCGGCGATTTCCAAGGGCCGCTCCAGCTCGGCGCACGGCCGGCTCGGCTCGGGCAGGCGCGTCTCGCTGTCGGGGTCGGGGCCGGGGAGTCTGGAGCCGTTCTTGAACGCGCGCAGGGCGCGCGCCGAGCGCAGGAGCGCCAGCGCGGCGCGGGGACCTAAGGCGCGCGCCGCCGATCCCACCAAGGCCCGGGCGGCCGCGCGGGCGTCCGCCGCGGGGGCGAAAGGCTCCTGCGCCGGAAGCTCGGCGGGGCCGACGAGCGCGGCGCCGTTGGGCAGCGGCAGGCTCTTGCGCAGGCTGAAGATCCCCCAGTCGCCGCGCGTGCCCAGCGGCCGGCCCGCGCCGTCGCGGCTGAAGAGGCCGTGGGCGTTGTCCTCGACGATGGCCGCGCCGGTCAAGCGGCGGTATTCCTCGAAGGGCGCGAGGTCCTGGGGAAAGCCGAAGTAGTTCACCGCCAACGCGGCCGCGGCCCGCGGCCAGCGCGCGGGAGGCTCGCTCGGCGCCAGGTCCGCGCCGACGGGGTAGAAGACGCAAGACGCGCCCGCCGCCGCCGCGGCGGAGAGGAGGTCGCGGCAAACGAACTCGGGGAAGAGGACGGACTTCCCCGGGCCGAGCTTCAGCGCGGAGAGCGCCGCGGCCAGGGCCCGGCGCCCGTAGCTGTAATAGCGCACGGTCCGTCCGGGGAGCTCATCCTCGAGACGCCACGCGGGGGCGGAAGGCGGCGCGTAGACGGTCGCCGCGGCGCTCATCGGCCGCGGCCGAGCGCCCACTGCGCGGCGCGCACCAGGTTCTTGGCGTCGAGCGGGAAGGCGCCCAGCATGCGCCGCGCGTAGCGGCCCTGCAGGTCGGGAGACTCGCGCTTGGACATCAGCGCGCCCAAGGCCGAGCGGTAGACGGCGGAGAGGCGCCGGCGCATGCGCAGGCGCGCCAGCGGGCCGGGGGCGTCCCCGTACAGGGCGCGGAAATGGTCGCGCAGGAGCGTCTCGGCGTTGTCGTGGTGGTAGACCACGCGGTTGGACGCGGCGGCGGGCACGAGGACGTAGCGTCCCAGGACCTCGTCCAGGAATTGGAAGCGGCAGACGCGGGCTAGGCGCATCCAGAGATCGTAGTCCTCGACGGTGTTGAACTCCGGGTTCTCGCGGAAGCCCCCCACTTCCTGGAGGTGGGCGCGGCGCACGACCACGGCGGACGGGGAGAGGGCGTTCCCCTTAAATAGCAGGCGCTCATACATGCCCTCCACCCAGGGGCCGTAGCGCGCGACGCGGACCACGCGGCCCTCGGAGAGGATCTCCTCGGCGTGGCAGACCAGGCCGATCTCGGGGCGCGCGTCCAGGGCCGCCACGCACGTCGCCAGCTTCGAGGGCAGCCACAGGTCGTCGTGGTCGAGGAAGGCCACGAGCTCGCCGGAGGAGGCGCGGTTGCCGTGGTTGCGCGCCGCGGCGATCTTCTTGTTCTCCTGGCGCAGGCAGGCGCCCGCGAGGGAGCGGTCGCGGAGGAAGCGCTCCACGACCTCGTGGGTCCCGTCCTTGGAGCCGTCGTCGACGACCAGGAGCTCGAAGTCCCGGAAGGTCTGCGCCGCCACCGTCTCCAAAGTCTTCTCGATGAAGGGCGCCGCGTTATAAGCGGGGATGACGATGGAGATCCGCGGCGCGGGCCGGCTCACAGGCCCTGGGCGCGCAGGTCGTGGATCTGCAGCATCCCGACCGGGCGCCGGGCGCGGTCCACCACCGGCAGGACGTTGAGGGGGTTGCGGCGCTCGGACATGAGCTGGGCGGCCTCGGCGGCCAGGGAGCCGCTGCGCGCGGTGATCGGGCGCGGGTTCATGACCTCGCGCACCGAGACCCGGCGCAAGTCGCCGTGCGCGGAGACGGCGCGGCGGATGTCGAAGTCGGTGACCAGGCCCACGAGCTTGCCCCGGGCGTCGACCACGCTCGCGGCGCCGGCGCGCTTGCGGGTGATCTCGAGGAGCATGCGCGTCGCGTCGACGTCGAGGCGGACCACCGGGTTGTCGCGGCCGGCGCGCATGACGTCGTCGACGCGCAGGGTCAGGCGGCGGCCGAGCTGGCCGCCCGGGTGGAGCATGGCGAAGTGCTCGCGGCGAAAGCGCCGCAGGTCCATCAAGGCCACGGCCAAGGCGTCCCCGGCGGCCAAGGCTGCGGTGGTGCTGCAGGTGGGCGCCAGGTTGAGCGGGCAGGCCTCGCGCTCCACGGGGATGGCCAGCACCAGGTCCGCGAAGCGCCCCAGCGTGGAGGTCGGGTTCGCGGTCAATGCGATCACGCGCACGCCCAGGCGCTTGAGGGCGGGCAAGACGGCGTTGAGCTCGGCGGACTCGCCGGACTTGCCGATGGCCAGGGCCAGGTCGCGGCGCCGGACCATCCCCAGGTCCCCGTGCAGCGCGTCGGCGGGATCGAGATAGATGGCGGGGGTGCCGGTCGAGGAGAGCGTGGCGGCGATCTTGCGGGCGATGATGCCGGACTTGCCCATGCCGGTGACGATGATGTTGCCCGTGCAGCGGGCCATCAGGCGCGCGGCGCGCACGAAGCGCCCGTCGATGGCCTCGTGCAGCAGGCGCAGCGCGTCCGCCTCCAAGGCGACCACGCGGCGCAAGGAGGCGCGCAGGCTCGCGTCGCTGCCGTTCTTCTTCATGCGAGAGGCCATTGTATCACCTTAGTCCGCCAGGCCCCCGTCGACCGCGATGCAGGCGCCGTTGACCTGGGCCGCGGCGTCCGAGAGCAGGAACTGGACCACCCCGGCGATGTCTTTCGACTCGAGGACCCGCCCCGTGGGCATGCGGCCGGCCAGGGACTTGATCGCGCGCTCCGGCATCCCCTCGTTGAGGCCCACGGGAACGACCGTGGGGAGCACGGCGTTGACCGTGGCGCCCTGCCCCGCGAGGTCGGCGGTGAGGATGCGCGCGAGATGCTCGAGCGCGGCCTTGCCCAGCGAGTAGGCGCCCAAGTGCGGCTTGGGAAACCGCGTCCCGTAGGTCGAGCCGAGAAGGACGATGCGGCGCACCGTGGAGCCGGTCCGGCGCGCCCACTGGGCGAGGAGGAGGGGGACCTCCACCGAGTGGCGCAGGTGGCGCCGCACCAGCGCCAGGTCGTCGCTCACGAAGCCGCGCGGCACCGGCGCCGAGCTCATGTGCAGGACGCCGTAGAACCCGGAGGGGGAGGTCCTCTCCAAGAAGGCCTCCAGCGCGCCGGGCTCCTCCACGTCCAGCGTCTCGCGGTCCGGGCCGGGGCGGCGGGAAAGAGAGAGGGCGTCGTAGGCGGGCGAGAGGGCGGACAGGAGCGCGGCGCCGATGCCGCCCGTCCCGCCGGTTACGAGCAGGCGCGGGCGGCCAGAGCGGGCGGCCGCGGGCGTGCGCGCGGCGGGAGCCGCCGCCGCGGCGGCGGGAGCTTCGGCGGAGCCTTTCGTCTGATGAAGGCCGAAGGCGACGTCGGCCTCGCACACCGGCCAGAGGCGCGCGGCGTCGACGACGGAGACGGCGACGGTCCCGGAGTTGCGCTCGGCGTTGAAGTCCTTGAGCCGGCCCTCGACCTTGACCTTGGCGGGAAAGAAGAGCGGCTTGGGGAACTGGACCTTCATGGAGTGGATCAGGCTGCGCTCGCCCGGGATGTGCATGCCCAGCACCCGGGAGACCAGGCCGACCAGCAGGGCGCCGTGGGAGATGGGGCGGCCGAACTCGGTCCCCGCGGCGTAGGCGGGGTCGTTGTGCAGGGGGTTGAAGTCCCCGCTCAGCCGGGAGAAGGAGCGCACGGACTCCTCCGTGATCTCCGCCTCGAACGCGCAGGAGCTCTTCATCGCGCGGGCTGCTGGGTCATCTTCTCCGTGACGATGTGCAGGGCGGCCTCGAAGGAGTTCAGGTCGAGCACGTCCTCGTCGGCGATGCGGATGGCGAACTCCTGCTCGATGGAGGAGATGATGCTCAGCTGGGTGATGCTGTCCCAGTGGGCGCAGTTGGTCTTGGTGCGCTGGCGCACGGGGACCGTCTCCTCCTTCATGACGTCCAGGAAGATGCTTTCCAGCTTTTGGGCGCGTTCGGCGTCGGTCATGGCGTGGCCTCTCCTCAGGAATTGCGGGACGTGACGCCGCCGGGCGGCGCGCCGTGGGCGCGCATCTGCGCGGCGGTCATCTGGTTGATGGTGCGGCGGTACTTGAGTATCGCGGGCATGTCCAGGCCCTTGCTGCGCAGGTAGGCGATCTCCCAGAGGGTGTAGTCGGGGTTGACGAAGGTCGGGCCTTTGATCTCGAGGAAGAGGCGGTCCAGGATCTGCAGGGCCTCGCGCGAGTTCATGGTCTCGTGCGACCAGTTGAGGCCCTGGCCGCGCAGCTGGTACTGGGCGGCGTTCTTGTGGATCGGGGTGTGGTGCAGGTAGTAGAAGGGCTGCAGGAAATAGAAGTCGAGCCCGCTGGTCTCGATGAAGGAGCGCGTCTCCTCCACCGACTCCGCGGTCTCGCCCGGGAAGCCCACGACGAAGGCGCCGACGGTGGTGATGCCGGCGTCCTTGAGCCAGCCGATGCCCGGGCCGTAGTACTTGGACGCGCTGCCCTTGGTCATGTTCTTGAGGATGCGGTCCGAGCCGGACTCGATGCCGAGGAACACGCCCTGGCAGCCGCTCTTGCGCATCTTCTTGACCAGGTCGCCGTCCACGAACTGGCAGCGCAGGAAGGAGTACCAGGGCAGGCCGATGTTCTCCTCGATGAGGCGGTCGATGAGCTTCTCGAAGCGCGGGCGGGGGACGTTGAAGGTGTCGTCGACGAAGAAGAGGGCGCTGGCGCCCGCCTCCTTGGCGCGGCGCACGGTGTCCACGGCGGTCTCGACCTCCATGAGGGCCAGGTCGCCGGCGATGGTGGGGTAGGAGCAGAAGGAGCACTTGAAGGAGCAGCTGCGCGCGGTGCGGATGTGGACGACGGAGCCGGGCTCGACCTGGGCGAAGTCGATGGGCGTGGAGTTCACGTCGTTGTTCTCGACGGAGCGGGGGTTGATGGCGACCTCGCCGGTGGAGCGGTCCTTCCAGATCAGGTTGGGGATTTTCGCCAGACCGCCCTGCCAGCCCTGCACCAGACTGAGGAGGGTCTGCTCGCCCTGGACGTCGTCGACGAAAGCGTCGAGCTTGGAGCTCACCAGGTACTGGCGCTTCTCCTCGGGGTTCATGTACATCAGCGTCGTGAAGATGTGGTGCCCGCCGGCGACGACGAAGACGTCGGGCAGGTACTTGCGGATGAGGCTGCCGGCGTCGGCCAGGTGCTTCGTGGAGAGGATGAAGGTCGTGCTCAGCACCAGGACGTCCGGCTTGAAGGCCTGGATGCGCTTGAAGGCGGCGTCCTGGTTGTCGGAGTCCACGTAGTTGACCATCAAGGTCGGCGCGCCGTGGCGCTCCAGGTGGGACTTGAGGAGCAGGCTCGCGCACAGGTGCATCTCCCAGACCGAGAACTCGGCGTCCTTGGGGCGTCCCAGGCTGTCGCGCAGGTAGGCGACGTGGTCGACCAAGCGGTTGTCCGGCGTGAGCACGCGGGTGTAGTTGTAGAGCTTGAGCATGGCGCCCAGCTGGCGCGGGTTCGCGCCCGCGGGGATGGCCGTGGGGGTGGGCACGACGTGCCCCAGGACGGCGACTCGGGGAAGGCTCATGCTCGCACCAACCTGGCCCCGGTCAGCTCCAGGGCTTTTTGCGCCTGCGTCCGCGCGGCGTCCGCGCTCAGGCTCCAGCGCCCGTCGGCGCCCGGCGCGCAGCCCAAGGACGAGAGGAAGCGGCGCGCGGGCTCGTTCTTGGGGGTCTCCTTGAAAGCGCCGCCCAGGCCGCCGGGGAAGGCGCGGACCACTTCGCCCAGCATCAGGTTCTCCACCGCGCGTCCGAAGGCGCGGCAGCTGAGCACGAACTGGCGCACGAAGGCGCGCGTGCCCTCCGCCTTGCCGGCCACGACGCACACCGTGCCGAAGTCCCCGAAGCGGTCCCGGAGCTTGGCCGAGAGGCAGAAGGCGCCCTCTTCCTTCGACCAGTGGAGCCAGTCCTCGGGCGAGAAGCGCTCGCCGGTGAGGTTGAACTGGTTGGTCTTGTTGACCAGCTCGAGCGAGCGCGGGTCTTGGAAGGCGGTCGGGTTCACGGAAAGCTCGAGCTCCATCTCGCGCAGGTAGCCGCCGGGGGCCGAGTCCGCGGGGAGCGCCGGCCGCGGCGCGCTCGCGCGCAGGGAGTCCTCGTCCCCGACGCGCCAGGCGCCGAAGAGGTCTTGCAGCCGCGCGAAGAGCTCCTGCCAGGCCTGGCCCTCGACGGGCGTCTTGAGAGCCTCGACCTCGGGCAGGCGCTGGCGGACCTCGCCCAGCTCGACCTCGTTGTCGTCGAGGAAGACCAGGGCGTCCAGGCCGATGTTGAGCTCCGCGGCGAGGGCGCGGAGGTTCTCGGGCTTAGGCTCCCAGTTGCAGCGCGAGGCGGCGAAATCGGAGAGCTTGAGGGGCATGTTCAGCGCGTCGAAATGGGGCAGGACCTCGTCCGGGTTGTTCTTGGAGCAGAACGCGAGCAGGACGCCCTCCCGCTTGAGCTTGAGCAGGAACTTCTGGAGCACGTGGTGCGCGAAGCCCTTGCCCTCGGGGGCGTGGCGCAGCGCTGCCGGACCATCCTCGCCGATCACGCCGCTCCAGACGGTCTCGTCCAAGTCCACGACCAGCGCCTTCTTCCGGGCGCGGGCCGAAAAGCAGGAATCGACGAAGGCCTTCGCGACGGCGTCGGCGCCGTCGGGATGGAGGGGGAATCCTCCCAGCAGGAAGTCGCGGTAGTTGAAGGGCAGGGAAGGAGTCCGGAGGACGCGGCCGCCGGCGCGGGCGAAGGACAGCGCCAGCGCGGCCAGCTCCGCCGAGGCGGCCAGGGCGGTGGGACCCCAGGCGCCCGAGGGCTGGGAGTCGAAGGGTCCCAGCCAATCGGCGGGCGCCAGCATGAGGCAGCTCTGCGCGCCGGCGCGGGCCTTGAGCCACGACTCCAGGCGCGCGCGCAGGCGCGCGCCCATGCGGGCCAGCTCCTCGGCGGGGACGGGCCCGAGCTCGCCGCGCGAGCGCCAGGAGAGCCCGGGATGCAGGTCCGCCCAGGTCAGGAAGAGCAGGGCCGGCGAGGCCGCGAGCTCGGTCTCGGTTTTCGCCAGGGCGTTCTCCAGCTGGTCGAAGCCGAAGGCCGCGACCGCGGGGGTCTCCTCGGGGCTGGCCAGGGCCAGGCGCGCCTGCAGGAAGGTCTGCAGATGCAGCGGCTCGAAGGAGCAGAGCAGCGCCGCGCGCCGGCGCGGGCTGAGCTTGGCGCCGCTGCAGGCGCGCAGGGCCTCGCGCAGGAGCATCAGCCGCCCCTCCGGCCGATGACGCGCGCCGGGTTTCCCGCGATGATGGAGTAGGCTTTCACCAGGCCCCCGACGATGGAGCCCGAAGCGACCACGCAGCCCTTCTCGATGTGGGTGCCCGGCAGGAGCACGCAGTTGGCCGCGACCCAGACGTCCTCGTCGATGAGGATGGAGCCGGGCTTGTGCCCCTGGGATTTGAAGGGCACGGAGGGGTCGGAATAGTTGTGCGGGCTGCTGCGCAGCACGCAGTTATGGGCGACCCCGGAGTTGTCGCCGATGCGGATGACGCCTTCGCAGCCGGCGTCGACCACCACGTTCGAGGCGAAGCTCACGTTGTTGCCCAGCTCGATGCGCCCGCCGCCCGGGGCGGCGAAGACGCAGCCGCGCAGCGTGTTGAAGTCGTCGCCGATGAAGATGTTCTCCGGCTCGAAGAATTGGATCCCCGGGGCCATCGTCCCCCGGGCGCCCATCCGGCCGAGGCGTCCGAGGCGCAGGGAGTAGTAGCCGTGGCGCAGGAACTGCCCCGCGCGGCCCGGGAGCGCGGAGGCGAGGGCGTCAAGAAAAGCGAGTATTTCCCTGCGGAATATCCCGAGCAGGCGCATCGCGACATTATATCAATTTTACGACGGAGACCGGCGGGGACTCAGACCCCGATTCCCATCTCGGAGCGCATCTCTTCGAGGCCTTCCGTGAGGGTCAGGGGACGCACGCCGAGCTCCCGCTCCATGCGGGCGGTGACGAAGGTGGTGTCCTTGGGGCGGGGCGCGATCGAGGGGAACGCGGAGGAGGGGACCGCCTCGATCAAGCCCGCGTCGAGGCCGAAGACTTTCGCGACGCGCAGGCCGAGCTCGTGGCGGTGGACCCGCTCGCCGCCGGCCAGGTGGAACACGCCCGAGGGGCGCTTGGCGATCATGGCCCACAGGGCTTTGGCGCACTGGTGGTTGTGCACGGGGTTCTCGAAGACGTCGTCGAC
>DATLOS010000210.1:0-2873 GCA_035536155.1 Elusimicrobiota bacterium | reverse complement strand
GAGCAAGAACGGCGCGTCGGGCGCCCCCGACGCGGCTCCCGGCGGCGGCTCGGTCCAGCCGCCTGCGGGCGGCAAGGGCGGCTCGGCCGGCGGCGAGGCGCGCGGCCCCATCGACCCGTTGAAGGCGCAAAGCTATACCTGGGTCCTTCTCCTCACGATCGGCGGCGCGGCGGCGGCTTACTTCGGCATACCGCGCCTCGTCCCCGACTACCAGACCTACCTCCCCAAGCTCGTGGTCGAGACCCCGTACGCCGTGAAGGCGGGCATCGCCGCGGCCGGCGGCCTCATCGGCGTCACGCTGTCCCAGCGCGGGACCTGGTCGGGCTTCGTCTTCAAGCTCTTCGGCGGGGCGGCCTCGGCCGCCATCACCACGTTCCGGGGCTGGGCGCGCTTCGGCCTCCTCTTCAACGCGGGAGTGACCGGCGGCTCCCCGAAAGAGGCCGAGAACGCCCCCATTTCGGCCGCGTTTTGGCGCTATCCCATCCTCGCCTGGCCCGCGGTCCTGACCGGCTACGGCTTCGGTCCGCTGTTCCTGGCCGCGGGCTTCTTGGCCCTGGGCTTCTCGCCCCTGTCCTGGACGTTCCTGGCCCTTTCCTTGGTGGCGGGCGGGGCTCCGGTGGCCTTCGTCGCCGGCTTCCTGTATAAGGCCGTCTCCACGCCCGTGATGGCCCTGGCTCGCGGCGTGAAGCAGCTCGTCGTCGGCTTCTTCCCGTGGCTCGGGGACGTCCTCGAGGCGGCGCGCGAGATCCTCGCGAACATCGTGCCGTTCACCGTCGGCTTCGTGACCGGCGGCTTCAAGGCTTGGTGGAACGCGACCGCCGCCGGAAGCGCGGTTTTCGCCCGGCCCTTCTACGATCTCCTCATCCAGAAGGCGCGCCCCGAGACGCTTCCCGGCTGGATCGGGATCGCGGTCGCGAAGGTCCTGACCGCCGTCGCCATGATCCCGGCGGCGCTCCTCGGCGGCCTCCTGGGGACGCTCGCGAGCGTCCTGTACTCGCCTACGCGGGCGCTGTCCGACGGCATGCGCGCGACGGAGTCCCAGATCCGCTTCGCCAAGGTCATGGTGGCCTGGTTCGACGGCCTCGAGCTCGAGCGCGGCATCGACGCCTGGATCGCGGGAGGGGCCAACGGCCGTCCGGAGACGATCGACGCGCGCTCCGGCCTCATCGCCTTCGCCCACGTCTTCGCCCAGACCGCGTATCAGATCCCGGCGGCCGCGGCCTATGGTCTCGCCGCCTACTTCCGGGCTTGGGGTCGGGCGCGTTATTTCCTCCAGAACGGCAAGTTCCCGGAGCGCGCTCCCCAGGCGGCGGCGCCGGCGGCGGACGCGCCCGCCGCGGCGGCGGTCCCGAGCAAGCCGGCGGCGGGATACGGCTTCTTCCCCGATCTCGCGATAGCGGGCGCGGGAGCTTGGCTGGGTTACAGCGCCCTCGGCTTCTTCGGCGGGCCGGCGGGCTGGCTCGCCCTCGCCTTGGCGGCGGCCGGCGGCGCCTTCGCCGCGCTGAGCTTCACCCAGCCGTCGACGTGGCGGGACTGGCTCTCGTCGACGCGGCGGGCGGCGCGGGACTCCGCGCTCGAGTCCTTCCGCTCGTGGGCCGGTCTCGGCCTCGGCTCCGCGGCGGCGCTCGTCGACGGCCCCGTGGACCTCGCCCTCAAGAAGGCCTCTCCGGCCTGGATCGGCCGCTACCCGGCCCTGGCTTGGCCGGCCGTTCTGATCGGCTATCCGCTGGCCGCGGCGGCGTTCGTCGCGGGCGGCGTGTTCCAGTTCGCGCTGGTCCCCTTCAAGGCGGCCTGGCTCGGGCTCGAGTCCTTGGCCCGCGAGACGGGCCGCTTCTTCAAGAAGGCCCTGCCTTTTGCCGTGGGCTTCATCGGCGGCGCGCTCATGGGCTGGGGCGCGGCCATCGTCGGCGGAGCCACCATCCTCGGCAAGCCCCTCTTCGAGCAGGTGGTGACGCCGTCGGAGAAGTACGATGAGAGCTCCTGGATCGGCTTCATCGGCTCGTGGGCGGTGCGCATCGCGGCGGCCGTCGCGGGCGTCGCCGCCGGGGCGCTCGGCGCGGCCGCGGGTCTCGTCTTGGGCCTGCCCGTCGTCTTGAGCACGGCTCTGCACCGGGGCAATCGCGCCGCCGGCAACGAAGGGCGCTTCGCGCGCGCCCTGCGCATCTGGGCGTACGAGACCTTCAACGCGGAGTTCCTGCCGCTGGAGAAGCTCGCCGAGCCGGGCTTTCCCGAGCAGGGCAAGCCGATCTCGGCCTGGGACGGCCTCTTGAGGCTGGGCAACACCGCGGGCGCGGCGGCGATGGCGGTCCTGGCGTTGCCGCTCGTCGTGCTGGCGGCGCACTTGCGCAGCTCGCGCGACGCCTGGCGCTACGCCGGCGCGCGGGACGCGAAGGTGAGCATCATCGAGTTGGTCGATGGGCTCAACGACCGGCTGAACGCCATGCCGGGCTCCACCAAGGCCTACGGCCCCTACAATTACACCGGCGCCCGGGCCTCGGAGTCCTTGAGCGACAAGCATGACCTGCCGCTCTTCTTCGAGGAGAGGGGCAGGACGGGCTACATCCGCCTTGCCTTTAATACGGAAGCCGACCTCGCGGCCGCGCGTCAGGCGGGCATCGTCGAGGACGTCATCGGCGGCTACCCGGTCGAGGTCGTGGTCCTCGAATCCGCGACCCCTGCCGACGAGGCCGCGCCCGCCGCGAAGGAGGCCGCGCCCGCGCCGGCGCCGCCGGCTCAGCCCTCGGTCCGCTACGTCGCGGGTCTAGGCCTCCTGGGCCTGGCGCTGGGAATCGTCGGCGTGATCGGGACGCTTCCGTTCCTCGGGCCCCTGGGCTTCTGGACCGCCGCCGGCTTCTACGCCGCGGCCGGCTCCG
>DATLOS010000209.1:0-5799 GCA_035536155.1 Elusimicrobiota bacterium | reverse complement strand
CCGTGGTGGGCTCGGCCGCGACCGCCGTGCAGGGGTAGGTCCGGCCGTTGCCGCCCAGGCGGCATAGCGTGCCGAACATCTCGCCCGGTCCCAGGCTCTCGATCGCCAAGGCCTTGGCCTCCCGGGTGTGCTTGAAGACCTGCACCCTCCCCTTATAGAGGAGCCAGACGCTGTCGGCGGCCTCGCCTTCGTTGTAGATGGTCTCGGCCTTGGCGAACGCCTCCGCGCGGGTTACCAAGGCCACGCGCGCCAAGTCGTCGGGCGCAAGAGCCGCGAACGGCTGAATCGAGGATAAGAAGCGCCGGACCTCGGCCTCCGATAGGGCCATGGAGGGATTTTACGTCTTTTTATGCCGGGATTTTCGCGGCGGCCTTGAGGGCCTCGCGGACGTTCTTGAAGACCTTATCCGGGCCGAATTCCTGGAGGAAACCGGATTTCTCCATCGCGGCTTTGGGCTGGGCCTGGAGGCCGGCCAAGAGCAGGCGGGTGCCCGCCTTGGCGCAAGCCTTGTCGAGGTCGGCCAGCGCCCGCAGGCCCGAGGCGTCGAGGGCGAGGACGTGGCGCATGCGCAGGATCAGGGCACGCGGCGGGTCGGAGCCGAGATAGAGGGTGTCGCGCAGCTTCTCCGCGAAGCCGAAGAAGAACGCGCCCTCGGCCTGGTAGACGACGACCCCGACGGGGGCCTCCGGGTGCGAGAGCGCCTCCGCCGCCTCCCCGAGGGTCTCCTCGGGGCCCCCGAGCTGGCGGGTGATCTCGCGGACGGTCGTCACGTCGGTCATGCGCTTCATGAAGAGGATCGAGGATAGGACCATGCCCACGGCGATGGCGACGGTGAGGTCCACGAACACGGTCAGGAAGAAGGTCAGCAGCAGCACCCCCGCGTCCATGCGCGGCGCCCGCAAGAGGGCCCGGAAGGCCCGCCACTCGCTCATGTGCCAGCAGACGACGAGCAGGATCGACGCCAGGACGCAGAGGGGGATCCGGGCCGCCCAGCGGGCGAACAGGAGCGAGATGAGGAGCAAGGTGAGGGCGTGGACTATGCCGGCCACGGGAGTGGCGCCGCCGTTCTTGACGTTGGTCGCGGTGCGGGCGATGGCCCCGGTGGCCGGGATGCCCCCGAAAAGCGGGCAGACCACGTTGGCCACGCCCTGGGCGATGAGCTCGGTGTTGGAGCGGTGGCGCCCGCCGCTCATGCCGTCCGCGACGGTCGCCGATAGCAGGGACTCGATGGCGCCCAGCATGGCGACCGTGAAGGCGGGGCCGATCAAGCCGCCGGCCTGGGCCAGCGAGATGTGGGGCCACGACGGCCGCGGCAGGCCGGACGGGATGCCGCCGAAGCGCGAGCCGATCGTCTCCACGGGAAGCCCGAGGGCCGCCGCGAGCGCGGTGACCGCGAGGAGCGCCACGAGCGAGTTCGGGAGCCGGCGGCTGACCCGCGGCCATAGCGCCAGGATGAGGAGCGAGAGCGCGGAAAGGGCGACTGCGTGGGGATTGGCCGTGTGCAGCACCCGCGCGTAGAGCCGCCACTTTTCCACGAAGTCGGCCGGCACCGCTCCCGTGTCCAATCCCAGGAGATCCCGGATCTGCTGCGAGAAGATGATGACCGCGATGCCCGAAGTGAAGCCGACCGTCAGGGGATAGGGCACGAACTTGATCGCGGCCCCGAGCCGCAGGGCGCCCATCGCGATCAGGATGAGCCCGGCGAGGATGGTGCAGACGGTCAGGCCGTCGACGCCGTAGCGCTGCACGATGCCGTAGACGATGACCACGAAGGCGCCGGTCGGGCCGCCGATCTGCACCCGCGAGCCCCCGAGCGCGGAGATCAGGAACCCCGCCACGATCGCGGTCGTCAGCCCCTTCTCCGGCGTCACGCCGGAGGCGATGGCGAAGGCGATGGCCAGCGGCAGGGCCACGACGCCGACGATCACGCCCGCCGCGACATCCCCGAGGAGGGCCTCCCGCGAGTAGGCGCCGAGCGAGGTCAGCAGCTTGGGAAGGAAGAGGGGCTCTTCCCGCGGGGCGGCGGCGTCGGCGCTCATGTCTCGCCCAAATGCGCCAGGACGCGCTGTCCCTCGCGGAATCTCTTGCGCAGCATCTCCGCGATGGGACGCAGGACCTTGAAGATGTCGCGGTCCCGGACCGAGTAGAACACCGTCACCTTCTCCTGCCGGGAGCCGACGATGCCCGCCTCGCGCAGGATCGCGAGGTGCTTGGAGAGCCCCGACTGCTCGACCCCCAGGTCCCTCGCCATCCGCCCGACCGACGACTCCCCCCTCTTCAGGCGCTCGATCACGGCCAGGCGCAGAGGATGGGCCAAAGCCTTGAGGAAGTCCGCCTTGATCTTGAAGACGAGGCCGGCGTCAGGCATATGAATATATGCCTATATTATCATATATCCGGTCACTCGCCCGGAAGCCGGAGGAATTCCGCCGGCTCCGAGCCGTCGGCTCTCGTCCGGGGATTGGCCAGGACGATGAAGCTCTCGTCCTGGTAGGCGGCGCGGAACCCCAGCTCCTGGAGCAGCCTCAAGATGCGCGCGCGAGGCTCGCGCTGGCAGAGGGCCAGCCAGCGCTTCGACAGGACGACGCGGTCCGGGACGAAGAGGTTGTCCTCGAAGAAATAGTCGTTCGGCTCGTAGGGGAGCGGCCTGAGGTAGCGGCGCATGGCCAGGTCCGCCGCCAGGTACTCGTCGCACCAGACCTTCGCCCGGGGCGGGATGCTCGCGAGCATCCGCGGAGCCGACTCGAGCCAGGTGTTCATGATCAAGGACTCCGGACCCGGCATGAAGTCGGCGGCCGCGAAGGAGCCCCCGCAAACCGCCAGGATCCACGCGAGGCCCAGCCGCCGGGCGGCCGGCGAGGCCCGTTCCTGGAACCGCCGCAAGCCATGGACGGCCGCCCAGGCCAGCGGGCCCGCCAGAAGGGCCGCGTGATGCCCGGTCAGCGTCAGCCACTCGCCCGACTGCCCCAGCTGCTGGGGAATCCAGACGATCGAGGCCGGCAGGAGGAGCGTCCCCGAGAGCAGCGGGAGGAAGGCGAGCGAGGCGAACGTCTTGAGCGGGATCAGGAGCTTCGCCGGTGGATAGACGAGCTCGCGGGCGAAGATCCAGGGGCGCGCGAGGAGGTTGCCGCGCACCTCCGCGGCCGAGCGCCCCAGATTCACGTTCCAGAGCTCCCACATCGTGTAGTGGTGGGCGCAGGCCCTCTCGAAGCGCGCGACCACCGCCATCTCCGCCAGGAGCAGGGCCAGAGCCGCGGCCGCCAAAGCGAAGCCCTGCCGGGCCCTCCCCCGCGTCGCGAGCAGCAGCCCCGCGCCCACGAAGACGAGAGGCGCCTGCTCCCGAGTGGTCAGGAACAGGAGCGCGAGGACCGCCGCGGCCTTGAAGCGCTTCGTCTCCCAGCAATAGATGCCCCACAAAAAGAACGGCAGGGCGAGCTGCGTGTTGTTGAAGATCGAGGCGACGCTGTGGAAGAAGAGCGGGCAAGACGCCAGCAGCAGCGCCAGGCACAAGGCGGGCAAGCGGCGCTTGAGCTGGAGCCGCGCCAGCTCGTAGACCGCGAGCACGCTGGTCCCCACGAGGACCGTCTCCGCCAGGACCAGGACCAGGACGTCGGAGCGCAGCCACAAGAGGGGCGAGAGCAGCATGCCGGCGAAGGCGAAGTGCACCGCGAGGTAGTTCCTCTCGGCCAAGGCGCTCGCGATGAAGCCGTAGCCGTGGGAGAAATTCCAGGCCAGGTTTCCCAGCTGGCCGCTGTCGATGAGCAGGTAGTGGAAGCCGTGCTGGGCCAGCTTGAAGATGCACAGAACGGCGGGCAGAGCCGCGCCGAGAAAGAGGGCGGGCGCCCGTCCGGCGAGGCGGCGCTCGGCCTCGGCCGCCGCGCCCGGCCGGACGACGAGCACAACGCCCGCGGCCAGGCAGAGGGCGCCCGCGAGCGCCCAGAGCCCCTGCAGCGCCGTGAAGAGGAGGAGAGGCCAGCTCGAGGGAAGCCCCATGCGCGGATAACCATCCTACGATATTCCTGGCGCGCGCCGGCTCAGCGGCCGTAGAGCCCGATCAGCTCCGCCTGGGCCAGGATATGGCCCTCCATGGCCTTGACCAGCTCGGGCTTGGGCTTGCGGGCGGGCAGGTTCAGCTTCTTGTCCAGGGCGAACAAGGTGAAGACGTAGCGGTGCGGCTTGCCCGGGGGCGGACAGGGCCCCGAGTAGCCCACGCGATCGAACGCGTTCACGCCCCAGGCGAGGCCGTGGCGGGCACCGTCGGGGAGCGCGTCGGCCTTCGGCGCGGCCGCGGCCAGGCCCTTCTCCCCGGCGGGGATGTCGTAGACCACCCAGTGCACCCAGACGCCCGCGGGAGCGTCCGGGTCCTCCATGATCAAGGCGAAGCTCGCCGTCCCTTTCGGGGCGCCCGACCAGGAGAGCGCGGGCGAGACGTCCGCCCCGTCGCAGGCGTTCTCCTTGGGGATGCTCCCCTTGGGCTTGAAAGCGGAGCTGCTGAGCTTGAGGAGCATCTTCGGGTACCTCCCCTCCGCGGCGAAGACGGACGCCCACGCCAGACATGCCACGACGGCCGCGGTCCATGCGGTTTTCATCCCGCCATCCTAGAAACTTCGCGGCCGACGCCGCTAATGCGGCGGCGTCACGGTCTTGCGACCCGCGCCGACACAGCAACGTGACCTCCCGGCCATTGGAGCCGCGGCGAGCGCGCGCTAACATGGACCCGCAGCGGACGCAGCCAATTCTCGGGGAATACAGGAGGAGCTATGGCGAAGGAAATGAGCAGGACCGGCCAGCGGGGCATGTCGCGCGGCGCGGGAGGCGACCCTCTCCGCAACGTGATCGGCCTGCGGGACACCATCAACGGGATGTTCGAGGATTTCTTCCGAGGACGGCCGGTGTCGTCGTCCTTCGGCGAGACGTCTCTCGGCGCACAGGGCTGGGTCCCCCCGGTCGACATCTGCGACGAGGGCGACCAGCTGGTGGTCTACGCGGGGCTCTTGGGCATCAAGAAGGAGGACGTCCGGATCGAGGTGCAGGACAGCACCCTCATGCTGAGCGGGGAGTGCAAGGAGCCCAGCGGCGAAGGCAAGGACCTCCTCCGCCACGAGCTGCCCTGCGGCGAGTTCCAGCGCGCCTTCAGCCTCCCCGCCGAGGTGAAGTCGGATCAGGTGAAGGCGAGCTACCACGACGGCCTGCTGGAGATCCGCCTGCCCAAGGCCGAGGCCCCGAAGGCGCGCCGCATCGAGATCCACTAGGAGGCGACATGAAAGTAAAGGACATCATGACCCAGGACCCGATATTCTGCACGCCCCAGACGGGGCTGCAGGCCGTGGCGCACATGATGTGCGACGCCGACTGCGGCGAGATCCCGATCGTCGAGAGCCCGACGAACCCCAAGCCGGTCGGCGTGATCACGGACCGGGACATCACCTGCCGCGCGGTCGCGGAAGGCAAGAACCCGCTTCAGCTCAAGGCCCAGGACTGCATGAGTTCTCCGGTGATCACCGTGACGCCGGAGACCGAGCTGGAGGAGTGCTGCCAGCTCATCGAGCAGCGCCGCATCCGCCGCGTGCTGGTGGTCGACGAGGACGGCCGCTGCTGCGGGATCGTGTCGCAGGCCGACATCGCCCGCCGCTGCCCGCCGAACCTGGCCAGCGAGGTGGTCAAGGAGGTCTCCCAGCCCGCCGCGGCGTGAGCGCCGGGCCGGTCCCGTCCCCCGCTTTCGGGACGGGGCCGGCCTCTGGCGTTTTGTAAGATATCGACCGTGAGCTCAAAGACCAAGACCCGCCCGACCCCGGAAAA
>DATLOS010000208.1:0-4546 GCA_035536155.1 Elusimicrobiota bacterium | reverse complement strand
AGCCGGGCTGGCCGCGTTCGAGGCGGGCCGCTGGGAGGAAGCCTACGCGACCTTGGCGCGCCTGCCGGTGCAGGACCGCGCCGCCCGCTACATCATGTTCCTCGCCGAGCACTACCGGCGCCACCCGCCCGCCAACTGGGCAGGCGTGATCGAGCTCAGCGAGAAGTAGCGGCGGCGTCGGGCGCCGCGGGCAACGGCTCGTTGGCATGCATGCGGCGGACCGCGACCACGCCGAGGATCACCGCCCACACCAGGATCATCGCCAGGAAGAGCCAGGCGGCCGTCCGGGTCATCTCGGAGGCCCCGCCGATGCGCTCGCCGGAGTCGAGCTGGGCGAATTCGGGCGGGATGGAGGTCGGTTCCCGCGCCGAGACGGCGTGCTTCGCCTCCTGAAGGCGCTCCAGGAGCTCCGGCGTTATTTGGACGGTCTTGGAGGGGGGCGGCGGAGGCGGCGCGGGCTCCGCGCTCTTCTTACGGAACGGCTCCTTGCAGAAATCGCACCAGCCCTGGTCCTCGGGCGTCTCGAAGCCGCAGGCCGGGCACTTCAAACCGTGTAGCCCCGCGCCGAGAAGGCGTCGCGCACGTGCCGCAGCTCGCCCTCCTGGACGGCGACCACGTCGAAGCGCATGGGCCGCCCCAGAAGATCCCGCTCCATCGCGAAGGCGAGGCCGGCGCGCACCAGGCGGGCCTGCTTGCGCGCGCCCACGGCGGCCTCCGCCGGCCCGAACGCGGCCGACAGGCGCGCCTTCACCTCGACGAAGACCAGAGCCTGGCCGTCGACCGCCACGATGTCGATCTCGCCGAAGACGCAGCGCCAGCCGCGCTCGAGGATCCTCAGGCCGGCGCTCTCGAGGAAGCGCGCCGCGCGCTCCTCGCCCTCTCGGCCGACGCGCGCGCGCTCCCGGCTCACGCCGCTCCTCGAAAAGAACGCCGATGGACGGGACTCGGGCCGAGGCGGCGCACCGCGCTCAGGTGATCGGCGGTGGGATAGCCCTTGTTCTGGTGGAAGCCGTAGCCCGGAAAGCGATGGTCCAGGCGCCGCATCCAGCGATCGCGCACCACTTTCGCGACGATGCTGGCGCTGGCCACCGCGAGCGAGCGGTCGTCGCCGCCGATGATGGGCTCCTGGCGGAAGGAGACGCCCGGGATGGACTTGTCCCCGTCCACCAGGATCGCGTCCCGCTCGCCTCCCGCTCCCGCCCGGGCGAGGGCCAGGCGCATGGCATGGAAGGTCGCTTGGAGTATGTTGACCGCGTCGATGTGCTCCGGCGAGGACCAGCCGACGCCCACCGCGATCGCGTGGCGCCGGATCCGGTCGAAGAGGACGTCCCGTTGCTGGGCGCTCAGCTGCTTCGAGTCCCGGACGCCGCGCAGCTCAGCCGAGACCCCGGGAGGAAGGAGGACGGCGGCGGCCACCACCGGGCCGGCCAGGGGGCCGCGGCCGGCCTCGTCCACGCCGAATACGCGCAGGACGCCCAGACGGGAGCGCGAAGATTCGTCGAATCGCCCCAGTCTATCGGCCGCGATCGCCACGCGGATGGCTCGCTAAACTTAAGCGGGAGCGGTCTCGACGGTGGGCTCGCGCTTGGACGGGGAGCCCGCGGCCGGAGCCGGAGCGGCGTCGGAGGAGGCGTCGGACTTGGCGGAGCCGCGGCTGTCCTCGGACAGGCGCGCGGCCTTGCCGGCCAGGTCGCGGAGGTAGTAGAGGCGGGCGCGGCGAGCGCGGCCGGTGCGGGCCAGCTCGATCTTCGCGATGCGCGGCGAGTGGATGGGGAACGTGCGCTCCACGCCGACGCCGAAGGAGACCTTGCGGACGGTGAAGTTCTCCGAGATGCCGCTGCCGCGGCGCAGGAGCACGACGCCCTCGAACACCTGGATGCGCTCGCTGTCGCCTTCGACGACCTTGAGGTGCACGCGCAGGGTGTCGCCCGGCTTGAAATCGGGGACGGACGGCTTGTCGGTCTTGGGGGTGGTTTCCGCTACCATGGTCTTCTCCTAAAAAGTCAACGCGTTATTTTAGCATTTTTTACGAGATCCGGACGCTTGCGCCGCGCCGCGTCGAGCGCCGCGCCGCGCCGCCAGGCCTCGATGCGGGCGTGGTCCCCGGACAAGAGCTCCGCAGGCACCTTCCGGCCCCGCCACACCGACGGCCGGGTGTAGTGCGGGTAGTCGAGCGGCGGCGCGTCCTTCTCGCCCGAGAACGACTCCCGCGCGGCGGCGTCGTCCTTGGCGAGCACTCCCGGAAGGATGCGGGTCACCGCGTCGACCACCGCCATCGCCGGGATCTCGCCCCCGGTCAGGACGAAGTCGCCCAGGGAGAGCTCGCCGTCCACGAAGTCCGCGATCCTCTCGTCGACGCCCTCGTAGTGCCCGCAGACCAGGACCGCCCCGCCTTCGCGGGCGATGCGGCGCGCCTCGGCCTGGTCGAACGGTCGGCCCTGCGGGGACATCATCAAGACCCTCTGCCGGCGCCGGCCCTTGGCCTTGCGGATGGCCTGGTAGAGCGGCTCGGCCATCAGCACCATGCCCGCGCCGCCGCCGTAAGGCCGGTCGTCGACGGTCCGGTGCCGGTCCTTGGCGAAGTCCCGCGGGTTGACGAAGCCGACCTCCACCTGCCCCTTCGCCCGCGCGCGGGCGACGATGCTCCGCGAGAGCGGCCCCTCGAACATCTCGGGGAAAAGGGTGACGACGGCGAAGCGGCACCGCCGTCCGGACGCCATCGCGAGCTACTCGACTTCGACGACGGCCTTCGAGCCCGCCTTGGCCGCGGCGATGTCCACCACGGAGCGGATCGCCCGGATGACCTTGCCTTGGCGGCCGATCACGCGGCCCTTGTCGTCGTCGGCGACGCGCACGGTGAGACGAACCGTGTCGTCCTCGTTGACCGCGTCGACCTCGGCCGCCTCCGGGAGCTCGGCCAGGTTCTTGACCAGGAACTCCGCGAGGGCTTTCACTTCGAGGCCTTGATCAGCGACGCGACGGTCTCGGTCGGCTTGGCGCCGTTCTTGAGCCAGTACTCGACGCGCTCGACCTTGATCTGGGCCTTGGCCTTCTCCTTGCCCGGGTCGTAGGAGCCGAGGATCTCGATCGGCTTGCCGTGAGGGCCGCGCCGCTTGTCGATGGCCACCACGCGGTAGTAGGGCTGGTGGGGCTTTCCGATTCTTTGCAACCTGAGAGACACTGCCATGTTTTCCTCCTAAGTGGCGCGCGACGCCGCGCGCCTCACGAAATTCTTCTCCGCCAAGTCCCGGATCTCGCGGAAGGCCTTCGCCGGGTCCGGCGCCTTGAACACCGCGCTGCCCGCGACCAGCGAGTCCGCCCCGGCCTCGGCCGCCGCGGCTACGGTCTTCGCGCTGATGCCGCCGTCGACCTGGAGCCAGCAGGGCAGGCCGGCGCGGTCGATCGCGGCCCGCAGCTCCCGGACCTTGGGCAGCATGTCCGCGAGAAAGCCCTGCCCGCCGAAGCCCGGCTCCACGGTCATGACCAGCGCCAGATCGATATCCGCCAAAAAGGGGAGAAGCGCCTTGGCGGGAGTGCCCGGCTTCACCGCGAGGCCGGCGCCCACGCCCGCCGCCCGCAGCTCCTTGAGGAGCGGCCGCGGCTCTTTACAGGCCTCGAGGTGGAACGTGACCCAGTCGGCGCTGCGCGCGAAGATCGGCGCGAAGCGCGCCGGGTCCGTCACCATGAGGTGCGCGTCGAGGAGCAGCTCCGGGCGGTCCTTGCGCAGCGGCGCCACCACGTCCGGGCCGAAGCTCAGGTTGGGCACGAAATGCCCGTCCATCACGTCGACCGAGGCCCACTCGAGCTCGGCCGCGGGGATCGCGGAGATCGACTCGCGCAGGGCGCCGAAGTCCGCCGACAAGATCGAGGGCACGATCCGCGGCCGGCCGTCGGGAACGATGCGCGCGCGCGGGCTCACAGGTCCTTCTCCTCGACCAGGATGCCGTTGAGGAAGATCTTCACGCGCGCGCGGCCGCCGGACGGGACGGAGAGGTCGATCTTGCTGCCCGGCGCGCGCAGGCCGTTGAAGAGCTCGCGCTCGCCGTGGTTGTCCACCACCACGATGCGCACCAGGCTGTCGGCGCCGCCGGAGGGGACCTGGTAGTGGAAGTTCATCCCGGCGGCGGAGACCTTCGCGCCGCCCGCCTTGCCGCTGACCGTCAGCCGGACCAGGTCCTTGGGCGAGACGGCGGTGTCCGGGGCGGGGTCCTGCGAGAGGACCGTGCCGTAAGCGAAGAGCGACTTGTTGTCCTTGGTCACGGCGAGCTTCACGCCCGCGCCCGTGGCCCAGGTCGTGGCCTCGCTCAGGGTCTTGCGCTGGAAATCGGGCATCAGCACGATCCCGTCGGGAGGGGGGCCGGCCGAGACCACGACGTTCACGAGGGAGTTGCGCTCCACGCTCGACTCCGACTTCGGGTCCTGGGAGAGCACGAGGCCTTTCTCCAGCTTCAGCGAATAGGTCTCGGTGACCTCGCCCAAATTGATCTGGTTCTGGCGCAGGAGCATCTCCGCGTTGCGCAAGGGCAGGCCCGCGATCGCCGGCGTG
>DATLOS010000207.1:0-2617 GCA_035536155.1 Elusimicrobiota bacterium | reverse complement strand
CACCGCGACCCAGGCGCGGGCCTCGTCGATGCGCTCGAGCACCCCGTCCACCGAGGCCGTCTCGCCGCCCGGAGGAAGGCTCGCGCGCACGCTGTCGCCCGTGCTCATGCCGTGGAAGGGGGTCAGCTCCTCCCCGGAGATCGAGCGGGAGAGGACCAGAAGGGGATAGCCGCCGGCGCCGTACTCGACGCCGTCGAGGACGAGGCGCGCGGCGGTCTTGCCCAAGGCCTCGCGCGCCGAGATCGGCATGCGCTCGAGCTCGCGCGCGTTCTCCTCGCGCTCGGCCGCCCGCTCCAGGTCCAGGAGGCGCTTGAGGCGGGCGAAGTGCTCCGCGGGTTGCATGGAAGGGCGCGATTCTATCATTTGATATACTCGACTCGAAAAATGGCGCTCAAATGGCGTCGGCTCCTGCGTCTCGGCCGCACGGACGCCCTGGACTACACGTCCTCGCCCGAGGAGCTGACCGAAGGCAACCGTCTCTCCCTTCTCCACGACGGGCGCGAGACCTTCCCCGCGATGCTCGAGGCGATCGCCTCGGCCCGCCTCGCCGTCCATCTCGAGACCTACATCCTGCGCGACGACGCGACGGGGAAGGATTTCGCCCGCGCCCTGGGCGAGCGCGCCCGGGCGGGCGTCCAGGTGCGGGTGATCTACGACTCGGTGGGCTCCCTGGGACTGAGCGACTCCTATCTCCAGGGCCTGCGCAACAGCGGCGTCCAGCTCCTCGCCTACCGCCCCATCGCGCCCTGGCGGCGCCGCTGGGGGTGGGGGCGCCGCGACCATCGGAAGATCCTCGTCATCGACGGGAAGGTGGCCTTCACCGGCGGCATCAACATCGCCCACGAGCACGCCTCGGCCGAGGCCGGCGGCGGCGGCTGGCGGGACATCCAGGTCCGCGTCGAGGGGCCCGCCGCCTATGACCTGGACGCGCTGTTTCGCTCGGTCTGGTTCCGAGAGACGCGGCGCTGGTTCGAGCTGCCCGGGCATCCGCGCGAGCGCGCCGGCGGCGCCTTGGTCCAGGTCGTCGCCAACCAGGAGTTCCTCCACCGGCACCGCATCCGGCAAGAGTACCGCCACGCCATCCACCGCGCGCGCCGGCGCATCCTCATCGCCAACGCCTACTTCGTCCCCGACCGGGCGATCCGAAAGGCTCTCTACGCCGCCCGCCGCCGCGGGGTGATCGTGGACGTGCTCGTGCCCTCGCGCTCGGACGTCCCCGCGGTGCAGTACGCGAGCCGCAGCCTCTTCGAGACGCACCTGCAGAACGGCCTGCGCCTCTTCGCCTGGCCCGGGCCGCATCTGCACACCAAACTGGTGGTCATCGACGGCGCATGGTGCAGCGTGGGCTCCTACAACCTGGACCACCGCAGCTGGCTCCACAACCTCGAGGTGAACCTGCACGTCGAGGACGCGGCCTTCGCCCGGGAAGCGGAACGCGCGGTCCTCCAGGACATCGCGCTCTCCTCCGAGGTCAAGCTGGAGCGCTGGCGCGAGCGCGCCTGGGACGAGCGGCTGCTGGAGAACTTCTTCTCTCTTCTGCGCTACTGGCTCTAGGGCCTAGTTGATCACGCGGTGCCCGCGGCCCTGCATGCACTTCGTGTAGGCGCTCTTGAACTGCTCGCTCGAGCCCAGGCCCTGGCTCGCCGCGCCCCCGGCCCCGCCGATGACGGCGCCGGCCGCGGCGGTCTGGCCGACCCCGCCGCCGATCGCCCCCAGCATCGCCCCGATCGCGGCGCCTCCCGCGGCGCCCACGCCCGCGCCCTTCGCGGCCTCCTGGCCGGAGTCGCCCGACGCCTGCCGGGCCAGCCGGCGGCACTGCTCGAGGTCCCGGTCGATGTTCTCCGGGTGGGGGTCGCCCTGCCGGTCGAGGACCGGCTCCCAGGCTCCCATCGTCGCGCAGCCCAGCGTCAAAACGGCCAACGCCCACGCCATCGCCCTTTTCATGGCCGCACCTCCGGCCGGGCGCCCGGCGCCCGCGCAGGATAGACGCCCGCGCCGGCTCTGGGGTTGGGCCGCCTACTTTGATACAATCCAGCGTTTTCATGAAGATTTATCTTATGCGCCACGGGCATTCCCCCTCCGCGCTGGAGGCCGGCGTCGAGTCGGACGCCGAACGGCCCCTTTCCAAGCGCGGACGCGAGGACGCGCGCCGGGCGGCGCGCCATCTCCTCGCGCGGGGCGCCCGGCCGGCGCTGATACTCGTGAGCCCGCTCCTGCGCGCGCGCGCGACCGCCGCGGAGGCCGCGGCCGAGCTGCGGCCGGCTCCGCCGGAGCGCGTGTTCACGCCCCTCGACAACCGGGTGAGCGGCGCCGAGCTCCTCCCGCTCCTGCTCGCCGAGGCGGACGCGGAGGAGGTCCTCGTCGTCGGCCATCAGCCCCAGCTGGGCGACGCCGTGCAGAGCCTGCTGGACCGCGAGTTCCACTTCCAGCCGGCCGGGGTCGCGGCGCTGGAGTGCTCCCGCGGCACCGCGCGGCTCCTCTGGGCGGCCAATCCCCAAGACATCTCGGACGGGGCGCGGCGGACATGAGCGAGGACCGCCGCCACGCGCTGCAGCCGACCGAGGACGGCGAGTCGGCCTGGGAGAAGATCCCCCACGACGTCCTCTATCCCTGCGTC
>DATLOS010000206.1:0-8737 GCA_035536155.1 Elusimicrobiota bacterium | reverse complement strand
ACGGATTCCGAAGGTCTGCCGGCGGCTCGTAATCCTTGGCCGCCACGGGCAGGCGTAGTTTAACGGCTGTTTCTTCTTTAGTCAAGTCCGCGACCGGAGCCGACATGCTCCAGAGGATGCCCGAGGCCGCGAGCACGCACGCGAACGGCGCCCAATACTGGAGCAGTTCAGGGTCCACCGGTCTTCCCCTCCCGGATGATCACTTTCCAAGTCCCCATCGTCGCCGCGCCGTCGGCGGGCGGGGCCGCCGGCTCCGGAGCGCCCTCGTCCGCCGCGTCAGCGGCGGCCCCCTGTTTCGGGGCCGGCGGCGACGAAAGGACCTTCGCCGACCCCATGCCCGGCGCGGGAGCGGCGGCTTTCACCGGCGTCGGCTCCGGCGCGGCCGGAGGCGCCTTCACAGCGGCCGCGCCGGAGCCCGAAGGCGGAGCGGCAAGGACCTTCGCCGAGCCGCGGCCCACGACCGGCGCCGGAGCGGGCTCCGGGACCGGCGGCTTGGGAGCCGGCGGCGGCGAGACCGGGGGCTTCGCGGGAGCGGGCGGGCCGGACGCCGTCTTCACCGGGACGGGAGCCGCCGCGGCGGCCTTCGCGGTCTCCGTGCTGGACGCCACGCCCGGCGGCGGCGCCGGAGGCTTCGCGGGAGCCTTCGCCGGGGGCGGCCCCGCGGGTTTTCCCGCGACATCCTTTTTGCCCTCGTCGTCGTCCATGTCCGAGACGTCCGCCGGGTCGCCCTTCTTCTTCTTGCCGGTCCCGGCGTCCTTCTTCGGCTTCGAGGTGGAGATGAGGGTGAGAAGGGCCATCGACACGGTCACCTGTCCGTCCCGGCCCGCGTTGAAGCTCATGCGGCTCAGGTGCACGATGTTCTGCTGGTTCTCCAGCCGGCCGATGAAGCGCACGCAGTCCCGGAAGTCCCCGCCCAGGCTGAAGTAGAAGAAGACCCCCTCCATGTTCCCGATCTTCACGTTCTCCATGTGCACCGGCCGCATCTCCCGGACCGTGACGTTCATCTCGCCGGCCAGCGCCACCAGGTACTTCAGCCACCAATCGAAGTCCCCGTCCTTGGGCAGGCGCTTCTTGTACTTCTGCATCGTGAAGGAGATGTCCTTGTGGCTCTTGATCAGGGAGCGGCGCAGCTTCTCGTTGGCCAGCTGCTCCTGCAGGGAGTCGATCTGGAGGCGCATCGGCACTCCCACCCCGAGGACCCCGATCAGGCCGATGAGGGTAAGGAGGAGGATGCGCAGGTGGGCGGGGTTCTGGAGGCGCAGGACCGCCCATTCCATCGCGCGCTCCAGGAGCTTGCGCAGGGCGGGCCAGTTCATTCCTTGCCGCCCTCCTTTCCACCCTCCTTCGCGTCGTCGCTCCCCCTCTTCTTCTTCGGGAAAGGCTTCACCAGCTTGGGCGTCTGGCCGCTGAGCACCATCGTCGCGTTGCCCACGCGGCGGGTGCCTTCGATACGGGTGTTGACCGTGAGGATCGTCCCCTTGGAGAAGTCGGTCTTCAGCGCCGGGGCCGCCTCGGCCGCCAGGAGGTAATCCTGCAGGTCGGGCGGGACCGCGCCCGTGGCGGTGACCGGGGAGCTCATGCGCATGGTGATGAAGCGGTCGCCCAGCTTCGGCGTTCCCTGCCCGCGCAGCCAGATGGCGTCCTCCAGGCCGAGCGAGGTCAGGAGCGACTCCCGCGGCAGGAGGGCGCACATCTGCTCGAGGACCGGAGCCCAGAAGACGCGGTCGTTGAAGAACTCGTCGAGGGGCCCCGCCTGCTCCATCAGCTTCTCGTTGGCCCGCGCGAGCTCGGCGGCTCCCTTCCCGTATGCCCAGGAGGCCTGGAAGTTGTCCGCCTTGACGATCTGGAGCTGCTTCTTGAGGTTGTCGATGCGCATCTGCATCGAGCCCAGCGTGAGCAGGACCGCCGCCAGCGCGCCGGCCAGCTGCGCCCGCGGCAGCAGCGTCAGCAGGCTCACGGGCCTCTGGATGGAGCGGGCCATGTTGACGGCCTTGCGCTCCGGCGCCAGCGCCCCCATGGCGGCGCCGAACGCGAGGAGGCGGCCGTCGTAGGCCAGTCCGGGCACGAAGCGGGCGGAGACGCCGATCCCCAGCGCGATCTCCTCCACGATGCCGGGCGGCTCGGCCTCGCCCTGCACGATCACGTTCTTGATCTCCGGCAGGGCCATGCGCGACGGCTTGTAGCTCTTCAAGCGCCGGACCATCGAGTAGAGGGTCTGCCGGAACTGGGCCGGGTCGTGCTCGGTCTCCACCACGTGCCAGACGATAGGCTCCTCGCCGTGGCAGAGGGCGACCAGCGACTCCTCCTTGCCGACGAGGACCCGGATCTCCATGTTCTTGCCCGACTGGGGAGAGAGCAGCCTCCACGCGGCCCGCAGGCCGGCCCAGGGACCGGGCTCCACGCGCAGGGGGCGCAGGCCCAGCTCATAGAAGCGCCCCAGGATGCCCTGCACGTGGGAGCGCTTCGCCGCGCCGGCCAGGACCACCGGGTTCTCGGCGACCAAGGTCGGGACGATGTCGGTCACCAGGTCGCTCGAGCTCAGGAACATCGCGCGCGGGTTCTCCGAGATGATCAGGTCCATCTGGTTGGTCCGCGACAAGGTCGGGATCGAGGCGAAGAAGGACTCGGTCTCCGGCACGCACGCGGCCACGATGACGCCCCCGAGGGCGAGCGCGCTCGGCTTGCGGCCGGCGGGCACGGCGTCGGCGAGAATCCGCTTCTCCAAGAATTCCCGCAGCGGCTTGCCCTCCAGGCGATCCTCGTGCGCCCAGTCGAGCTGGTAGCCCTTGGCGCCCAGGTAGACCTTCGCGACGTAGACGCTGGTGCGCGTCACGTAGACGCCGTAGGCCTGCTTGAGCGTCTCCAGGAATCCGCGGGCCATCGCGCCTAGCTCCCGAAGGTCCCCGGGCAAGCCGGCAGGCCGCCCGCGACGTCCGTGCTCGAGACGCTGACCGACCAGTTGTCGCCGTCGGTCTTGTAGTCCACCGCGAAGGTCGTGCTTTGTCCGGAGCGGCGCACCGAGAGACGGCAGCCGTACTCCTCCGCCGACGGGCTCCCGCTCTCCAGCAGGGTCAGCGCCTCGGACAGGGCGAGGAGGCGCAGCTCCTGGGCGTCGTCGATAGCGCTCTCGCTCTGCACCGAGGCCAGCAGCGTCCGGATGCGGCGGTGGAGCAAGGTGATGGACGTCAGCGCGATGACGATGAAGACCATCGCCAGCAGGAAAGCGGAACCTCGCTCGCTCCGCCGGCTCATGACGTGCTCACGAACACCTGATACATCGTCAGGCTGAGCGAGGCCCGATTCTTGCTGAAGTCCAGCTCCGCCGAGAGGCGCGCCGGGTCGCCGCTCAGCGAGCAGCTCATCGCGTCGACGTGCCGCGCCGCGGTCATGCTCCACGGCCCGGCGGAGCTGGTGCGCACCAGCGAGTTGCCGCTGAGCGAGTAGGATATCTCGGGAGAGCCCGGCGTCGAGTAGAGCAGGCGGAAATGGTCGGAGGCGTCCAGGCTCAGGGAGGAGGCCCCGTTGAAGTCCTGGAGCATGAGCGCGCGCGCCACCCGGGCCTCCCGGTCGAGGTCGACCCGGTCGGCGATCGTGGTCAGCTGGCGGTCGTAGCTCGCCCACACCCCGCTCATCTGGTAGACGAACGCCGAAAGGAGGACGGCGACCACCATCACCTCCAGCAGCGTCGCCCCTTTTTGGCCGTTCATCTAGCGGGGCTGCAGCGCGACGACCGCGGTGGTCGAGGAGCCGGAGACGGCGAGGCTCTGCACCTCGACCCGCTGCGTGGCGCGGGTCGGGGAGCCCGGCGAGTAGATCTCGGTGAAGACGGCCTGCCCCGGGCTCGTCGAGAGGAGCGCGTAGCGCTGGCGGGTGGTCTCGAGCCACTGCACCTGCTTGACCTCGGTGACGAAGAGGGCCGCCATGCCCGCCACCGCGAACGCGAGGATGGCCGCGGCGGCCTGCAGCTCCAATAGCGTATAGCCCTTTTCCTTCATAAGGAACCTGGCCGAGTATATATCATCTTCATTTTTTTCGCCACGCGCCGCAACCTTGTCGAAAAATGGGATATCTGTTAACATTCTGCCGATTTTAAATGAGCAAAATCATGGTCTTGGAAGACGAGCCCAGAATCCGGAAGCTGCTGGGGGCCGTCCTGCGCAAGCGCAAGCATTCCGTGCGGGAAGCCTCCCGCGTCCGCGAGGCCCTGGACCTCGCCCGCGCCGCCCGCTTCGACCTGATCCTCCTCGACCAGCGTCTTCCCGACGGCAGCGCCCTGGACTTCTGCCAGGCGCTCCCCGCCGAGGCCCGGCAGACCCCCAAGCTCCTCATCACCGGGGAAAAGCCCCTGGATTGGAACGCCGACTTCTGGGCGTCGTTCGGCGTCAAGGGCTACCTGGTCAAGCCCGTCCCGTTTCCCGAGCTCCTGGAGGCGATCCAACCTTGGCTGGCCTGATCTCGCGGCTGCGCGGCGCGCTTCGGCGGCTTCCCTCGTTCCCGCTGAGGGTGTCGGTCACCCTCTCCATCACGGCGCTCGCCGCCTTGAGCTACGCGGCGCTCTCCGGCACGATCCTGCGCCTCGAGAGCAGCCACATGCTGCTCCTGGCCCGGGAGCAGGCGGAGACCTCCGCGCGCTCGCTGGCCAAGGCCCTGGCCGGAGGCTGGGATCCGGCGCGCGGGCGAGCCGAGAACCGGCGGGCCATGGACCGCAGCGGCGTCAAGCCGCGCCTTCTCGACCCCAACATCGTCTACGCCGTGTTCCAGGACCCCGCGGGCGCCGTGGTGTACACGCCCAAGAAGAACGTCCAGCTGCAGTGGATCATCGGCCATTCCCAGTTCCCGCCCGCCGTGCGCAACATGCTGTTCAGCTCGGGCACCTCGTCTCGGGTCTTCTACTCCTACTATCCCAACGCCGTGATCCGGGAGTTCCTGGTCACCGTGCACGGAAAGAGCGGCGCCCTCGAGGGCGTCGTCCGCATCGGCCTCGACGAGAGCCGCGTGCGGCGGGTCCAGGGCCGGATCGCGGGCGAGGCGCTCTGGCACCTGCTCGGGGTCAACGCCGCCGCGACGCTGGCCGTCTGCGTGCTGGTCTTCCTCGCGGCGCGCCGCTTCGAGCGCCCGCTCGAGGGCCTCTACCGCCGCGCGGTGCGCCTGCGCGCGAGCGAGGAGGACGAGGCCGACGGCGACGACGCGGATTCCGGAAACGTCCTCGCCATGCTCGCCGACGAGTTCGACAACGTCGAGGGCCTGGTCGCCCAGCTGCGCCAGAACCAGGAGGAGCTGGCCAACACCGTGAGCCACGAGTTCAAGGCGCCGCTCTCGGTGGTCGTGGGCTACGCCCAGGTCATGCTCGACGACACGCAGGACTCCCTCTCCGAGCGCCACCGCGAGTACCTCATGCGCATCCGCCGCTCCGGCGAGAGGCTCTTAGCGCTGGTCATGGAGCTCCTGGAGCTGGCGAGGATCGAGGCGGGCAAGCTCCCGCTGGCGCCCGTCCCCATCGAGGTCGGGCCCTTCCTCGAGGAGATCGCGGAGGACTTCCGCTTGGCCGCCCAACGCAAAGGCATCTCGCTGTCCTTGCGGGTGCCCGACGGCCTGCCGCCCCTCGAGGGCGACCGGACGCTCCTGCGCCGGGTCTTCGACAACTTCTTCTCGAACGGGATCAAATACAACCGCGAGGGCCGGAGCCTGACCGTCTCGGTCGAGCGCCGCGGCGAGGAGCTCGCCTTCGCCTTTGCCGACGAGGGGATCGGCATGTCCCCGGGCGACCAGGCCAAGCTCTTCGGCAAGTTCTTCCGCGCGAGCAACGTGGGGCGGATCCCGGGCACCGGCCTCGGCCTCGCGATCGCCAAGGCCATCGTCCAATGGCACCGGGGGCGGGTCGAAGTCGAGAGCGCCGAGGGCCGGGGCACGACCTTCCGGGTCATCCTTCCCCTGCTCTGCGCCGCCGGAGCGCAAATGTGATAGGATTCTGCCCCTCATGACGAAAGCGTCACAACGCATTCGCTCCCTCGTCGCGCGCGTTCCCTCCCTGTCCCTGCGCGTCACGATCACCCTCTTCTTGACCTCTTTCGTGGCCCTGAGCTACCTCGCCCTCTCGGGAGCCCTCCTGCGCCTCGAGAGCGGCCGGGTGCTCAACCAGGCGCGCGACGAGACCGAGACGTCGGCCCGCTCCGTGACCAAGGCCGTCGCCAACGCCTGGGACCCGGCGAAGCCGCGCCTGGTCAACAAGCGCGCCCTCGATCGCGCCGGCCTCAAGTCCCGCGTCCTGGCGCCCCACATCATCTACGCCGTCTTCCAGGACCCGGCCGGGCACGTCCTGTACGCGGCGAAGAGGAACAGCCAGTTCCAATGGGTCGTCGACCACACCCAGTTCCCGCCCGCGGTTCGGAACATGGTCTACACCGCGGGCTCCGCCTCGCGCGTGTTCTACTCCTACTATCCCAAGGCCGCGATCCGGGAATTCCTCGTGGCCGCCCACGGCAAGCGCGGGGAGCTGGTCGGGGTCGTCCGCGTCGGCCTGGACGAGACCCGCGTGTTGCGGGTCAACAGCCAGGTCGCGGGCCAGAACCTGTGGAACCTGCTGGGGGTCAACCTGATCGCGACGCTCTGCGTCTCGGCCCTCATCTTCATGGTCGCGACGCGCTTCGAGACCCCGTTGGCCGGGCTCTATCGCCGCGCCATCAGCCTGCGCGCCGGACAGCTCGGCGGCCCCGAGGCCGAGCCCGAAGCCAGCTCCGCCCCCTCGAAGAACGTCCTGGCCCTGCTCACCAAGGAGTTCGCGAGCATCGAGACCCTGGTGGGCCAGCTGCGCCGGAACCAGAGCGAGCTCGCCAGCACCCTGAGCCACGAGCTCCGCGCGCCCCTTCAGGTGATCGTCGGCTGCGTGGGCGTCATCCGCCAGGGCGACGCCGGGCCGATCAGCCGGGAGGTGGACAACTACCTCGGCGACATCGAGGAGACCGCCAAGGACTTCGAGAGCTTCATCGACAACGTCCTCGACCTGGCCCGCCTCGAGGACGGCCGCATCTCGATCGCGGCCTCGCCCGTCAGCAGCAAGGCCGCCGTCCAGCGCGCGGTCGCCATGTTCTCCAAGAAGGCCCGCGAGTACGGCATCCGCCTGCTCCAGGAGACGGGCTCCGAGCGCGACCAGGTGATGGGAGACGAGAGCCGGATCGTCCAAGTCCTCGTCAACCTCATCCTCAACGCCATCAAGTTCACCCCCTCGGGCGGGACCATCCGGGTCGGGACCACGGACCGGCTCGGCGCCGTCGAGTTCTACGTCTCGGACACCGGCCCCGGCATCCCGCAGGACAAGCAGGCGCGCCTCTTCCAGGAGTACTACCAGGTCCCCGAGCTCGAGCCCCTGCGCGGCTCGCGCGGGCTCGGCATCGGCCTCACGCTCTGCAAGCGCCTCGTTGAGCGCCAGGGCGGCAAGATCTGGCTCGAAAGCGACACCGGCAAGGGAACCGCGGTTCGCTTCCACCTCGAGTCCCCTAAGAACCTGTGACTCCCGGCGCCGCCCGCCGGATCCTGGTGGTCGAGGACGATCCCAAGACCTCCTCCTTGGTCTGCCAGGTGCTCCAGAAGGAGGGTCACCGGGCCCGCGCGGCGAGCTCGCTCTTCGCGGCCAAGAGCCAGGTGCGCTCGTTCGCGCCGGACGTCCTGATCGTCGACCGCCGCCTGCCGGACGGGGACGGCTTCGACTTCTGCCGCGAGCTCCGCGGCGACCCGAAGACGCGGTCCATCCCGCTCCTCTTCCTGACCTCGAAGGGCAGCACCACGGACAAGGTGGTCGGCCTCAAGCTCGGCGCCGACGACTACCTCACCAAGCCCTTCCACATCGAGGAGCTCCTGGCCCGTGTCGAGGCCCTGCTGCGCCGCGGCGCCGGCGACGCCGAGCCCGCCCCCGCGAGCCAGACCCTGAAGCTCCACGGCATCACCCTGGACTTGGACAAGCACCTCTGCCGCGTCGGCGACAAGGACGTCGAGCTCTGGCCGATGGAGTTCGGGCTCCTCAAGGCGTTCATGGAGCGGCCGGGGCGCCTCCTCAACAAGGAGTTCCTTTCCGAGCACGTCTGGGGCCACGAGCTGCTGACCAACTCCCGCGCGATCGACACGTCCATCCAGCGCCTGCGCCGCAAGCTCGGCCGCAAGGGCCGGCTCATCGAGACCATCAAGGGCTTCGGCTTCCGCTTCCACGATGAGTAAGCGGCCGCGCGCGGGCGCCGCGTCCCTCCTCCCCGTCCGGGCCCCGCTCGCGGCGCGCAAGGAGTTCTACAGCCTGCTCTCGCACGTCCACCGGACTCCCCTGGTCGGCGCCTGCGGCTACATCGACTTCGTCCTCAACGAGTACGCCGGCAAGGTGCAAAAGAAGCAGCGCGAGAGCCTCGGCCAGGCGCGGGAGGCGATCCTGCAGCTCCAAAGAGTCATCGACGCCTTCATGGATCTGATCGCCTTCGAGCTCGACCTCGTGCCCGCGGCCTCCGCGGCCATCGATTTGGCCGCGTTCCTGCGCGGGCTGCGCGAGGAGCTCTCCAGCTGGGCGCGGGCCGAGCGCCGCTCGCTGCGCCTGAGCGTGCCCGATTCGCCGGTCTTCGTGCGCGCCGACCCCGAGTGGCTGCGCGTGCTCGTGCGCGAGCTCTTCTCCAACGCCGTGCGGGCCTCTCCGTCCCGTTCCGCTATTGAAATAGAATTGCGCAAGGCCTATAATTCCGCCGTGTTCACGGTCGGCGACCAG
>DATLOS010000205.1:0-2433 GCA_035536155.1 Elusimicrobiota bacterium | reverse complement strand
GCGCTTCCTCTTCAACGACCCCGAGGCGATGTTCCGCTTCGACATGTCGGAGTACATGGAGGAGCACACGGCCATGCGCCTCACCGGCGCGCCGCCCTCCTACGTCGGCTACGGCGAGGGCGGGCAGCTCACCGAGAAGGTGCGCAAGAAGCCCTACTCGGTCATCCTCTTCGACGAGATCGAGAAGGCCCACCCCAAGGTCTGGAACATCTTCCTGCAGATCCTCGAGGACGGGCGCCTCACCGACGGCGAGGGCCGCACCGTGGACTTCTCGAACACGGTCATCCTCTTCACCTCGAACGTGGGCATGGGCGCGGTGGACGCGACGGGCTACCAGGCCAAGATCGTCGAGCGCACCAAGCTCCTCGCCAAGGCCCAGGCGGATTTCGCCGCCGCGGCGGGCAACGCGGCCCGGCAAAAGAGCCTGGGCGTGCTTGTCGCCGGCTACGAGAAGGAGATCGCCCAGTTCGAGGCGGACTGGGACCGGGACATCCGCGCCGCGGTGAAGGCGGGCATCGAAGGCTCCTTCCGCCCCGAGTTCATCAACCGCTTGGACGAGGACCCCACCTCGGCCGACAAGGACAAGTGGATCGTATTCAACCGCCTCAACAAGCACAACATCCGCGTCATCGCCAAGCTCCAGCTCGAGGAGTTCAAGAACCGCCTCCTGGAGCGCCACGGCACCTTGCTCGAGTGGGACCCGTCGCTCATCGACCTCCTGGTGCAGGAGGGCTTCAACCCCGCCTACGGCGCCCGCCCCATGCGCGCGGCGGTGCAGAAGTACGTCGTCGACCCGCTGGCCAGCTGGATCCTCAAAGAGGTCGCCGACGGGCACAGCCAGGTCCGCGGCGGCAAGGTCGTCGTCTCGGCCCAGGACGGCAAGCCCGTGTTCACCGCCGGCCCGAAGCCGCAGGAGGCCCTCGAGAAGACCGTCCTGGAGGGCGCCGCGGAGAAGATGACCCGCGAGCTCCTCGACGCCTTGGAGCTGAGCGCGGCCCGCGAGCTCCAGAACCCCGACGATATCGGCGGCGTCCCCACCGAGAGCGGCTTCGACGCGATCCTCCAGGGCCTGCGCGACCCCGGCCGCGCGGCGCCGACGGCCGCGCCGGCGCGCCGCCCCCTCCTCAACGGCGGGGTCCCGGCCCCGGCCGTCGACGACGCCGTCCGCAAGGAGGTCGCCGCCGAGCACAACGAGCCCGCGCGCAAGGACAAGGCCATGCGCGCCATGATCGAGCAGACCGCCTCGATCGCCAAGGCCGCGGGCTTCTCCCCCGACCGGGTCGCCGTCCTGCAGCCGGAGGCCTCCTCGGCCGGGCAAGAGGGCTGGCTGCGCCACTTCGTGCGCCACGCGAAGACGATGGCCGAGAAAGCCGGAGCCGCGGAGCCCGTGCGCCTCGAGGCCGCCGTGGACGCGAGCCGCGTCGTCGCCCGCGTCCACTCCCCCCACGCCATGAGCGCCGACGAGGAGGCCGTCCTGCAGGCCCACTTCACGGGGACCCCCTCTGAGGACCTGCGCGCCGCGCAGCAGAAGGCCGACGCCCGCAACCTCACCAGCGCCGTCATCCTCGACCACAACCTCCTCGAGCTCTACCGCCGCCTCCTCGAGATCCCGGGCGCGCGCCTGGGCTACGCCACCGGCGCCCGGGCCCGGGGCGGCTCGGGAACGGACTACTGGCTCGAGCTTCCCAAGGAGGCCCCCGCCGCGCCGGCTCCCGCGACCGAGCGCGCCGCGGCCGCCGCCCCGGCCAAGCCCGGCGCCGTCTCCGTGAGGGAGCGCGAGCAGACCAAGGACCTCCTCCTCAAGGCCCTGCGCCAGGAGAAGGTCTCCGACTCCGACCGGGACGGGCCCGGCGTCAAGATCGCCGCCGCCACCTCCTGGGCCATGCTCTCGACGCCGGAGGACGCGAAGGCCGCCCGGCGCTGGGTCCTGCCCAACAAGTGGATGGCCGCGACGTCCTCGAGCGACCTGGAGAAGGACTGGCATCTCCTCCTGGCCTTCGCCTTGGTCATGGAGCGGCACGGCAACGCGGCGGACATCCCCGTGCTGGAGAAGCTCGCCAGCACCATCACCTCCGGCACCCACGTCTACATGCCGGTGCGCCGCGCGCTCTCCAACGCGCTCACGACGCTCTACGCGCGGGCCGGCGAGGCTAGGACCCGGGCCGCGTACGACAAATGGAAGGACTCGAGCAACGACTACATGAAGCGCTCGGTCCGCCTGGCCATGGCCGAGTTCGTCGCCGCCGACGAGCTGGCCAAGGTGGAGGAGGAGCCCGACGCCTACGCCCGCGCCCTGCTGCGGGCCGCGCCGGAGAAGGCCGCGGAGCTGCTGCGCTCGGTGTGGCCGCCGGACGCCTCGGACTACGACCGCTCGCCCTTCAAGGCCCTGCCCACGTGGAAGCGCACCGCCGTCCTGCGCCTGGTCGCGGCCAA
>DATLOS010000204.1:0-11633 GCA_035536155.1 Elusimicrobiota bacterium | reverse complement strand
CAAGTTTGGTGCGGACGAGAAAAAGGAAGGCCAGGTCTGGTCGGTCCTACCGGGGCCCGACGCCAAGTGTCTCCAGCTGCCCCACAGCACAGTCGCCCCATTCGTCAGGGCCGACAACAGCCTGCAGCTCATCTTCGGGATTTTCAGGACCGTTGCGTATCATGAAGGGAAAGGCCCTGGCCTCCCAGGGCCGCACACGCCGGACGGCGCGGAAGAGGACTCTGAGCCCGGCTCGCCCCGCGACGCGGATGGGTCGGTGGTCGACGCTCTTGCGGGCCTCAACCTGACGGAACGCGCCGAGGGCCGGAGCCCTCGCGGCGGGAGGCCTTGAGGGTTCCGCGGAAGCCACTCCGCGCGGACCGCAGAGGGAGGCTCAATCCCATTTTTCTGCGAGGAGGTCCGCGAACCGGGCCATGTGGGCCTGGGCGTCGTCCACGAGCTGCAGGGCTTTCGCGTAGTCGCCGCGGAGGTAAGCCTGGACGTACGCCGCGGTCCCCCGGAGGTGCTCGCGGAGCATCTCGCGCGCGGCGCCCCAGGCCGGCCGCAGGCGCTGCAGGGCCGCGGCCAGGTCGTCGGCGTTCTTGTCCCACCGGCCGGAGATGGCGTCGGTCGGCTGGCCGCCCTTCAGCGCCGCGACCAGCTCGGCCGCGATCAGGATGTGGTCGGTCAGGAGGGCCGTGGCGGCCCCGCCGGTCGCCGGCCCGAACCGCTCCGAGAAGAGCGCGCCGATGTCCTTCTGGTTGTCGAGGAGGTGGTCGGACACGGCTTTCGCATCGGCGAGCCCGCCCGCCGAAGAGACCACGAAGGCCAGGGTCCGGCTGACGTGCTCGCGCCAGAGCGCCCGGAGCCGGAGGCGGACCGGGTCTTGGGGCGCGGAGCCCGGCGCGCGCCCGCCCCGGCCGCAAGGGCAGAAGAGGCCGCAACCGCAGCCCTCGCCCCGGTCGCAGGCGCAGGAGGGGCCGCAACCGCAGCCGCCGCGCGCACGGCGCGCAGACGCGGCCGCGACGACCAGGACCAAGAATATCACGGTGGCAAGCCCAAGGGCCTCCATTCCGGGCGCAGATTTCCGCGGAAGGCAAAAACGGCCGGTCCTCATCCGACGGGGCTGGCGCTCGGCGTGCTCGGCGCGCTCGGCGCGAACGGCGCGGTCGGAAAGGGGACGAACGCCGCGAATACCTCGGCGTCTCGCCTGTAACTGGTGACGAACACGTGCGTGAAGCCGCGCTTTACGAATCTCGCTTGTTTCTCGCCGAGGTGAACCGACCCTGTGAAGCACATTATGGGCTGGCGCCAGTAGCCGCGGCCCGCGAGCATCGCGATCAGGTCCAAGCCGGCCTCAATGTTCTGCTTCCCGTCTTCCTCGGTCCGCACCATGTCGGTGATGACGCGAAGACTGGTGTGGTCTCTTTCCAGTATAAACGGGCATCTGTCGAAGAAGTCTCGAGCATCCTCGGTCGAATGGAGGTGAACGCAGGTGACGCCCGCCCGCTCGCTGAGGTCCATGATCCTTTTGCTCTCGAACGAGTGCCGGTCGTCTACCCAGACGAGGACCTTGCGGCCTCGGATGTCCGGGTGAGCCTCGACGAGATGGACCTCGCAGGTGTTGAGGCTCTCGCGCACAAAGCGATCCACCTTGAAGGTGGTCCAGGGGCGGAACGCCACTTCTTGCTCGTTCGGGTAGAACGAGACCTCCTCCAGGCTCCGGCCGCTCCGCGATTCGATCACGAACAGACAGAGGACGGTGGCGCCGCTCTGGCGGTCGGCCGAGACGGCCGCGAAGCGCTTCGCGGCGCTTCGCAGCCTGGACGCGCTGGTGTAGCCTCTCATGAGGACGAAGCTCCCCGGCGCGTAGAGGCCCAAATCGTCCTCGCGCAGGACGAGCCCCCGGTAGACGCACCCCCAGTAGGACGGCAGGGCGCGGAACCCTTGCACGAAGTTCGCCATAAAGTTGACGTGTCGCGACACGTCAGTCCTGTGGCGCAGGGTTTTGTTGACCAGATGGCCGCAGGCCGTGGACGTGTATAGGCTTAAAGCGGCGAGATGGTCCAGCTTCATGTCCGAGCGCGGGCCGGCCTTTCCGCCTGGAGGCGTCGACCGGAGCCTCTCCGCGATGGCGGCCGCGTGCTTCCAGTCCTCGGCGAACCCGAGGGCCTCGATCTCCTGTTGCAGGGTCTTCTGATGCCGCGTATCCAAGATGTTGACTTGGAGGATCCAGCCTGTGGTGCATTTGTATTCGCTCAGGGTCTTCCGCCCCTCTTCGCTCCCCCGCATCAGGCACGCCTCTTCGGCGCTTATCTGGACGAGGCAATCCGCAAGGTGCGCGGCTGCGACACCTTCGGGGGTCCAATCCCACTCCTTCGCGGGGCTTTTCTGTTCAGGGCCGCCGGGGCTCAGCGCAGGCTTTTCTTTCGCGTCGACGGGGGCGCTCGCCGGGCTCGTGGACCCCGGCGTCAGGCCGGTGAGGGCGGTCGAGCTCGACTGCTCGGCGGTTTCCCCGGACGGCGCGTCCGCCGTCCCTCCGGCTGAGCCGGGTCCCGGGCCCGCAGAGTCGGTCATCAGGCTGTCCATGCTCGGAGTCGTTCCCATTTCGGGGCGAACGGAACCTTTCAATTTGGGTTCGGCCCGCGGCGCGGCCGAAAAACGACGCCCCGGTGGGCGGAGCCGCTTATGGAGCTCCGACGCGCGCCGGGGACGGCCTGCGATCGACCGCGGCCGGCGTCTGCGCGACCCGGATGGACCCGGCGGCGATGGCATCGCCCAGCATCGCCGCGAGCTCCCTGACAATCCGCTCGTGCCGGGCGACGACCCCGGGCTCGGCGCCCTGGACGCCGCGCGTCGCGCGCAAGGCCGCGGTAATATCGCTCGCCGTCAGGGAGCCGGGACCCCGGTTGATCACTGCCAGGAGCTGCCCCATTGCGTCGTCCGCGCCGTACCGCAGGCCCAGAGGAGTCAAGTCGTACGCAGATTCGGGCATTTGGTCCGCTCCGAGCCGTTCAAACCGGACGGCTACAGGTCGTGGTACCGGCCGAAGCCCGCGAACCAATGGAGCCTGGGCGGCCCCAGGATTCCGAGCTCGACCGTCTCGCTGACCTGGAGGGTCGACGCCCACGCGAGGCGGACCTCCTGTCCGGGCGGAGTGAGCTTCGCCCGGACCTCCCGCATCTCCTGCTGGCGATGGACGTCGCGGCCGAGCGTCCCGAAAGACACGAGCCACCTGCCGGGGAACAGCCGGATTTTTGTCCGGTCGGGGCCCGCGACCACCGTCGTCTCGCGAGCGCGCGGGGCCGCCATCCCGCCCGGAGCGTCGCTTTCAAAGGGCGCCCCGGCGCGCTCTTAGGCAGTCGGGCCCGATCGGATTCGGGCCTCGCCGGCTTCAGGCCGAACCGAATGCCCAAGAAAGCTCCAAAGCGTTCCAGGCCATCCGACGCTCGGCGCGGGGGGCGGGGCTCGCGGCGCTTCCTGTGGCGGGCCCGAGACGCGCCGAAGGTCGCGGCCCCGCCCGTGTCCCGCGAGAGCTGCGCCGAGCCGGCCGCGCGCGAAGAGGGCCGGCCCGCCTCCTCGCCGACGGGCGAAGGCGCGCGCCTCGCGCGCTTCCTCGGGGCCGCCGGGATCGTCCTGTGGCACCGGCTCCCCCTCGAGCTCGCCTGGTACGTGGCGTCCTACGTGCCGGCTCCGCCCCGAGCGCGCTTCGTTTGCGCGCTCGAGGCGTGCCGCGCCGGAGACCCCCATGCCGCGAGGCTCCTCGGGGGGGCCTTGCGCTCGGAGGCCTTCAAGGTTCGGGGGGTGAGCTTCTCCGCGGCAGAGCACCTCAGTGCGGACTGCGGGAGGCTCTTGCGCCAGACGCTCCTCGACGGGGGGCAGAGGATCGCGAAAGCGGTCTTCGGCCTCAGTCCGGACGTGACCGAGCTGCGCTGCCGCACCTGCCGCCAATCCGGCCTCTTCGAGATGTATGAGTGCCCGTGCGACCAGTCGGGCGTGTTTTGCCTGTTCTGCGCGCCTCGCGTCTGCCGCGACCACAAAAAACGGGTCGCGTGCAAGGACGGGTGCCCTCTCGCTCGAGACCATCTGTGCGAGTGCGGGCGGGATGTTTGCCGGAACGGCGACTGTCTCTGCAGTATGTTGTCGATGTGGGGGCTCGCGCCCGACGTGCTCTCGGCCGATCGCCAGGCGGGCCCGCAGCCTTGGTCCCCGGCCGACGAGGCCGATTTCGGTTAGATCCCGGAGCCTTCCGCGCTGTTCCCGGATTCGGTCCGGTGGGTGCCCTGGTCAGGGCGGGGCGTTTTTGGGTCGCCGAGGCCGGGCCAATGCAGCCGGCATCCGGCGTCCTCGGGCCGGACCGATCCGAGGCTGTGTCTCGCGGCCCCGGTTTGAAAGCCGGAAGGCCGAGATACTCTGAGGAGAATGGCTGATGCTCCTTGTTCCGGCCGCTGCGATCTCTGTTCCCGGCCTCGGGTGACTGTGAAGCAAGTGTACCTGGCGAAGAAACAACAGTGGTTGGTCTGCGGACGCTGCGCGAGACAGAAGATTCACAGCCTTCCATCGCAGCTGGGCCCGCCGGGCTGCGTCACCTGCGGCGCGGCGCCGGCGCCCGGGTCGTGGGCCTACGACCAAAAGGTCGACGGGAAGGTAATCCTGGTCCGATGTTTTGTCTGCGGGAAGGACTGCGGTCGCCGCCTCGTGGCGAAGCTTAAGGCGGTGTCCAGAAAGGAGGGGCTGAATCGCCGGTGCCTTCACTGCGGTTCTATCGCGCGAACGGCGAGCCATTGCGCAGGCTGCGGCTGGGCCCACTACTGCTCCAGTGCGTGCCAAAAGGCCGATTGGCGAGCGCACAAAAAACATTGCGGCGCGGCGCCTAATATGTATCGCGGCGTCTCTGGTGCGGCCCGGGCACCGCACAGCCCCGCCGGGGACGTGGTCAGGCCACAGCCCCCCGCCTGCCCGCCCAAGGCCGGGGCCCGAGGGCCCGGCCCGACAGCCCCGGCCGGAAGCGCCGCCTATCCGCAAGCGCCGCCAGCCAAGACCGAGACCGGTGGGGCCGGGAGCGAGAGGCCCGCCTGGGCCATCCTCTGCGGCTTGCGCCGGCTAGGCCACCCGGCCGCGGCTGTGTGGCCCGGGCGCGCCCTCCCCGCGGACCTCTGGATTTGCGTCTTCCGCTGGCTGATCAGCCTCGAGGAGGCGCGAGAGCTCCGCTTTCGACTGGAGGACGGCGCGCATCCCGCGCTTGCGCGGTGGCTCGAGCGGTCGTACTTCGGCGGGTCCGCGTGGCCTCCGCCGTTCGCCAATTGCACCGACGGCTGCCCGTACCTCAGGCTGCCCCCGACCGAAGAGACCTGGCTCCTGAACACGTCGATGGGGCGGCGCGGGGCGATACGGATGAGCTTCCTGAGCTCCGCGACCCACGTCCGGTTCAGCCTAGAGTTCCCGGTCGGGCCGACCGGGATGACCCTGCACGGCGTGCGGCTGGCCGGGCTGTACAGGGTCACGGTCGACGGCGGAACCGGGCCCCGTGATTGGGTTTCCCGGGTCGCCGACCGCACCCTGCCGTCGCTCGCGGGCGAGCGGCCGCTCGGGAAGGCTCACAGGGCCGGCGCCGTGCGGGCCTCACTCGCTGAGGCGGGTGGCGCTGAACTCGCTCACCTCGTTGCCCGAGAAGCCCGCGTTGAGGTTCCCGCCCGAGGTCTGGCGGGTCGCCACAAGGAGCGTGTCGCCCAGGGCGAGCTGGTAGATGAAGCTGCCGCCGTACACCCAGGCGAGGGTCGTCGCCGCCAGGAGCGTCGCCTCCGCGTGGCGCCGGACTGACCCGGGCGTCCCCCCCGGAGGGTTGACCTCGACCCAGGTGTCGCGGATGCCGGTCGAGTTGGTCGCGTACATCAGCTGGTACGTAACGAAGTACATCCCGGCTTTGGGGCACGTAAAGAGGCTCGCGCCGGGCGTGAAGGCCCAGTTGACCGAGCCACCCCCGCTGGTCTCGGCCGCGTCCCAGGTGACCGCCGTCGTGGTCGCGGTCGAGACCGCCTGGTTGGCGTTTTTGAGGACCCGCAGCGCGTACTGGGGCTGCGTGGCCGCGCCCGTGGAGGCGGCCGAGGCGCAGCTCGCCCCGCTGCAGGTCGCCGCGCCGCAGATGAAGGTGTTGCCGCTCGTGCTCAGCGGGGCGAGCACGCGCACCGAGCTGGGCCCGACGCGCAGGACCTCGGAGCCCCCCGAGGCGAAGCTGACCGACGCTCCGGAGCGGTAGGCGCCCGTGGAGCTGCTGGTGCCGAAGCAGACCGCCGGCGCCGAGGCCGACCCGACGTCGCACTGGAGCGTGCCCCCGCTCCCGACGGTGAGCGAGCCGGCGCTCAGCGCGCCGCAGGTGACCGCGCCCGTCCCGACGCTCAGGCCCGCGGCGCTCAGCGGCCCGACGACCGAGACCTGGCCCGCGGCCCCCGTCCCCGTGTTGTCGACGACGAGGGCGCCGCCGACGCCGAGGCTCACCGAGGTCGTGGACGAGAGGTCGCCGAGGGCGAGGGCGCCCGGCATGTTGACGCTGCCCGCCATGTATACGGGCCGAAAAACACCCCGGGCGGCCTTCACTCGCTGAGGCGGACGGCGCCGAACTCGCACGTCTGGTTCCCCGAGGAGCCCATGTTGAGGGTGCCGCCGGTGCCCTGGAACACGGCGACCCCGATCGTGTCGCCGGCGCTGAACTGGTACGTGAAGCAGCCGCCGCACATGTACGGGTCGGTGCCCGTCGAGCCCAGCGACCGCTCGGCGTACCGCCGGACCAGGCCCAGCGTGCCGCCCGGCGAGTTGATCTCGACCCAGGTGTCGCGGATCGTGGCCGCGCCGGTGGCGAACATGATCTGGTACGCGACGAGGTACCGCCCGGCGGCGGGGCACGTGATGAAGACGCTGCCGGGGGTGAAGGGCCAGTTGACCGCGCCGCCGCCGCTCGTCTCGACCGCGTCCCAGGTGACCGGCGAGATGGTGGAGTTCGCGACGGGCAGGCTGGCGTTCTTGAAGAGCCGGAGGGAGTACCGGGTCTGCGTGATGTCGCCGGCCGAGGCGATCGAGGCGCAGCTCAGCGCGCCGCAGGTCAGCGCGTCGCAGGCGAAGGTGTTGCTGTTCGTGGTCAGCGGCACGAGCGCGCTCACGGTGCTGCCCACGCGCAGGCTCTCCGTCCCGCCGGAGGCGAAGCTAACCGCGGCCGCGGCCGACCGGTAGAGGCCAGTGGTGCGGTCGACGCCGAAGCAGAGCGCCGGCGCCGGAGCCGACCCGACGTCGCAGCGGACCTGGCCGCCGCTCCCGACGGAGGCCGAGCTGGTGCTCAGCGCGCCGCAGGTCATCGGGCCTGTCCCGGCGCTCAGGCCCGCCACGTTGAGGGTCCCCGCGACGGTGATCTGGGCGACGGACCCCGTCCCGGAGTTGTCGATCGCGAGGGCGCCGCCCCGGCCGAGGCGCACCGAGGTCGTCGCCTTGAGGTCGCCGAGGGCAAGAGCGCCCGGCATGTTGACACTGCCCGCCATGTATACGGGCCCGAAAAGCGCCGCGCGCCCTGGCAGCGCCTGGCCGCCTCATTCGCTGAGGCGGGTGATCGAGAACGCGGTCTGCGCGTGGCCCGAGATCCCCACGTTGCGGACCGACCCTGAGGTCTGGAAGACCGCCGCGAGGATCGTGTCGTTCGCGCTGAGCTGGTAGGTGAAGCTGCCGCCGCTGACCCAGTTCGAGCCGCCGCTAGAAGAGATGAGGGACGCTTCGCCGTACCGCCTGGACGAGCCGGGCACCCCGCCCGGCGGGTTGATCTCCACCCAGGCTACGCCCATGAGGTCGTTGAAGAAGATGGCGACGTCGAGGGCGAACAGGTATTTGCCGTCCTTGGGGCACGTGAGGAGGGTGGAGCCGGGGGTGAAGGGCCAGTTCGTCGCGCCGCCGCCGACCACCTCGGCCACGTCCCAGATGAGAGCCGTGACGGCGCCGGACGTCACTGTCTGATTGCCGTTCTTCGTGACCCGGAGGGAGTACCGGGGCTGCGTCACGGCGCCGGCCGAGGCGAGAGAGGCGCAGCTCAGCGCGCCGCAGGTCATCGCGCCGCAGGAGAACGCGCTGCCGGTCGCGTCGAGCGGAGCGAACACGCTCACGGTGCTCCCGGCGCGCAGGAGCTCCACCCCGCCGGAGGCCACGCCGGTGACCGCGGCGGCCCGGTAGAGGCCGGTGGAGGGAGCGGGGCCGAAGTAGAGCGCCGGCGCGGAAGCCGACCCGACGTCGCAGTCGACCACGCCGCCGCTCCCGATGGCGACCGAGCCGGCGCTCAGCGTGCTGCAGGTCACCGGGCTCGAGCCGAAGTCCAGGCTCGCCGCGCTGAGGGCCCCGGCGATCGAGACCTGGCCCGCGGCGCCCGTCCCTGTGTTGTCGACGACGAGGGCGCCGCCCCGGCCGAGGCGCACCGAGGTCGTGGTCGGGAGGTCGCCGATGGCGAGGACGCCCGGCATGTTGACGCTGCCGGCCATCTATCATGCCCGGAAACAAGCCGGAGCGCTCCCATCCTCCACGCGCTGCACGCCTCGACGGGGGGCGGCCGCCGCGCTTTTGGACCGCGTGGCGGCGCATCAACCGCCCGCGATGCTGTTCGAGGCGTTCGAGATTCTCGCCCTGGTGACCATCCTGACCGTATTGACAACCGAGGGCTTGCCCGGGTTTGTCCGGTTTCCCATCGCGTTCGCGATCGCGGTCCTCGTCTGGCGCGAGGACCGCGCCCCGACCGCGGATCGCGGCCATGCGCCCCGCCCCGGCGACAAGCTCGAGGTCTCCGAAGACTTTCTTGCCGTCTAGCGCTTGAACACGAAAAAACGGACTCGGTCGACTTGTTGCGGTGTTAGGCCTCGCGGCCAAAGCAACTCCTCGATCGCCTTCCGGGCGTTTCACCAACCTAGGAGGGCCGAGCGTTGCTGCTCGGCCGGTTGCCCAGTTCCTCGCGGAACCGGCTCCAGTGCTGGCTTATGGCCCGGGAGTCGTCCCGCTGATATACCCCAGTCCAGCGGGATTCAATTTTGGCCTGCCGGGGGCGCGGCGCGGCCGGCGCCGCGCACATTTGAGGCGGATTCGGGGGCCGATCCGGATGATGGCCCTCGACGAGATGGTGGCGGCGCTGCCGCCAGGAGTCGGGCTGATCGTCCGCGCGTACGCGTGCTTCGAGCCGGCCTGGCCGGCGTTCGCCACGTTCTGCGCCGACGGACGGCTCGATTTGGCGAAACGCATGGTCGCGCTGTTCGAGCACCTCGGGGACCCCTGGGTCACCGAAGGGACGATCTGCGCGGAGCCCAGACCCCAGGGCAGCTTCTACGTGTTCTCCCCCGCGGTGTCTGGCCTAATCCAGTTCACGTCCTGGCGCAAGCCCAATGTCCATCGATGGCTGCTCGGCCTTTACGGGGTCTGCCAGCTGGCGCCGGCCTCGCCCACGAAGAACGACGCCTGAAGCTTGCGCAGGGCCGGACGGCGCGCTCGGCCGGGCGTAATTGAAGCGCCGCCGGGCGGCCAAATGGCGGACCCTCGAACGACCCCTGTCTGCGACCGCATTGCCGCGATCAAGCTGCTGATGCGGATACTGCCGGGCGGGGCCGAGCCAAGCGATGTGCAGGCCTGGGCGGTCTACCGGATGTGCACCGGGCGGCTCCGCGCGCACTACGAGGCTCTCCGTTGGCTGCCGGCGCGGTACATGAGCGCCGTCGACGAGGAAGTGCAGCTGGACCGCGTCCTGTTCTCGCTCGGGCTGCCCTTCGCCGCCCTTGGCGGCGTCTCGGAGTACGCGGCTCGCGACTGGGGCAGGATCGAGGCCGACCTGCGCCAGGAGCGCGGCGGGACTCCGGCGGCCGCGCCCGCCGAAGAGAGCGCCCCGCGGCTCCAGCCCGCTCACCGGGACGCGGCCTGACCAGGGCACGGTTTTTCGGCGCGCCGGCAGACCCGCCGACCGCGCGCAGGCTCCGGGCTGGAATTGAAGCCCGCGGCGCCGGAATAGGAAGATCTCGCCGATGCTCAAGCTATCGCTCGATAAGGAGGTCGACCACCTGGTCGACCTCTGGTCTCCGCAGGGGAAGCAGTTCGAGCTGTACTACAAATACAAGTACCGGAAAGCCGGCGATGATATGCTGGCGGTCACCGCTTCGGGGGTGTTCAGCGGACAGACGGCAGCCCTGCTGAAGGACCTCAAAGAGGACGCACCCGCGCGGGCGAACATCCTGGACGCGCTCTTTGGCGGCGGGGTGCCGGTGGCCTACATCGCATTCCCCCTCGTGGCCGTCTACGAGATGGGGTACCCCAACCCTCTGTATGAAGCGAAGTGCCTGGCGGTGCAGGGCCGGCTGGGTGGAATCGACGATGTTATCCTCGGAGCGATGCAGGCGCTGGGGCCGGGGCCCGCGCGCCGGATCGCCCAGCTCGCGGAGGACGCCCAGAAAGCAAGACAGGTCAGCGCGCAGCAACCCGGCGCGCCGGCCCCGCCCCGCGGTCCCTAACCAATCCAAGTTTTTGGCTCCGCGGCCGTGCCGCGGCCCAAAAAGCGGGCGCGCCCTTCAGTCCTCCATTTCTGATCGGCCTGGGCCGCCTTGCTCCAGCTCGATGGCGCCGCTGTCGGCGCAGCCTTCGTGCGCGCGCGAGAGCCGCGGGCAGCAACGCTCGGCCGCGCCAGAGCGGACGCAGGCGACCATGACGATGCCGCACAAGGCGATAAAGAGGCCGCACCCGACCAAGACATCGGCGCTCCCGGACGCTGTCAGGCCAACCCAGCCGGGGAGCGCGAGCGCGAACGAACCGTCGATCACGGCCTCGTTGAGGTCGTCCGCGTTCCGGACCACAAGGGTGCACGGCCCCTCGGTGGCGACCAGGCGCGTCTCGCGGCACCAGTCGGTCTCGCCGGGGAAGCCGCAGAGCCCGAACGCGGCGCCCCCGTCGCAGCCCGCATCGCCCGGCAGGACGTAAACCTGCACGGCGCGCGTCGCGGCGAAGTCCACCTTGAGCTCGGCGTGGTTCACGCAGTCGAAGCGCCAGAGGCGGCACATCTGGGGGCTGATGGCGCAGGCCTGCAGCTCCTCGAAATCGCACGCGGCCATTGCCGCCACGATCCCCAATAACATGTAAAGCCCGGACATCTCCAAAGATGAACCCTCCACGCGGTTCAAATGGGCCGGGCCTCGAATGGGTCTGGGCCTCGCGGCGGCCCTTTTTTGCTCGCCGCGGCGCCCGGGCGCTCGCATGCGACATATCGCCCGGCCGCGCATACCGCAGGACCTCAAGTATGCCGCAGGTCCGGCATACCTCAAGGCCCTGGACCGCGCATACCTCGGACATACCCTGGATACCCGCGCCGCATCGGGCGACAAAAACCGAGATACTGCCGGCCTCGAGAGCCAACTAACTATGAATCTCGCGGAGCCAGGACAGCCCGGCCTGTTCCTGCGCAGGCTCTCCCCGACCGGGCGGCCCTGGCTCCTCGTCGGCCCTCGACAGGTCGAACGTCTCTATAAGCCACCGCACTAGTGCCATGTCTCCGTTCATCCTGGCCCGCCTCAAGACATAGCACCCCCGCGCGCGCACGTCTGACCCGTTCAGGATGGAGGCGGACAATAGCCAGTAGACCACCTCGGATCGGTTGTGACGGCTGG
>DATLOS010000203.1:0-6494 GCA_035536155.1 Elusimicrobiota bacterium | reverse complement strand
AGCACGCGCGCTTCGGCCTCATCGACGACCTGATCGAGCCGATCGTCCTCCGCTACGTCCCGGAGAAGGCCGCGAAGCCGGCGAAGGCGCGCAAGACCGGCGACGACATCCCCAAGCACCTGCACACCCAGCCCGCGGTCCTGGTCAACCTTTCCGCCGGCGGGATGTCTCTGGTGACCTTCCTCGCCCCGCCCCACGCCAAGGTCTTCAAGATGACGCTGACCGTCCCCGGCCTCAACCACCTGCCCATCGAGGGCCGCGTGGTGCGCGTGGACAAGAAGGGCGACACCTACAACGTCGGCATCCAGTTCACCAAGATCGCCAAGAAGTACCAGCGCCAGATCGCGCACATGGCCGAGGACGACCAGGACTGCCACACCCGCGTGGCCCTGCAGCTGCCCGAGGCCTGCGTGCCCACCTGCCGCTTCCACTCTCTCTGCACCAAGCCGCAGAAGGCGCCGCACTGGCCGCCCAAAGCCTGATCCTCGCCGTCGTCGGCCCCACCGCGAGCGGGAAGACCCGCTTGGCCTTGGAGCTCGCCCGCCGCGTCGGCGGGGAGATCCTCTCCGCCGACATGGGCCAGCTCTACCGCCGCCTCGACGCCGGCACCGCCAAGCCCGAGCCGAGCGAGGTTCCCTATCATCTCATCGACGTGCTCGACCCCGCCGAGGCGAGCGACGCCGGAAGCTACGCGCGCCTCGCGCGCCCCGTCCTCGAGGACGCGCTCGGGCGCGGCAAGGTCCCGATCGTCGCGGGGGGAACCGGGCTCTACGTGCGCGCCCTTCTGGAAGGGCTCGATGAGCTGCCCAAAGCCGACCCCGCTTTGCGCAAGCGCCTCGAAGCGCGCGGTCCCTCGGCGCTGCGGGCCGAGCTGGAGCGGGCCGACCCCGCCGCCGCGGCGAAGATCCCGGCCGGACAGCTTCCCCGCGTGCTGCGCGCGCTCGAGGTCCTGGAGCTCACCGGCCGCCCCATCTCGTCCTTTTGGAGCCGCCCGCGCGCCGCAGAGCGCGTCGCCTACCTCGGCCTGGACTGGACGCCCGAAGCCCTGCGCGGGCGCATCCGCGAGCGGGCGGAGGCGATGTTCCCGCGCATGATCGCCGAGGTCCGCGCGCTGGTCCCCTCGCCTCTCACGGGGGAAGAGCCGGCCTTCCGCTGCCTGGGATATCCGCAGGCGCTGGCCTGCGCGCGCGGCGAGCTTTCGCAAGGCGAAGGCCTCGCGGCGATGATCGCCGCGACCAACGCCTACGCGCGCCGCCAGCGCACCTGGTTCCGCAACCAGACGCCGACGAGCTGGCTCTCGCCGGAGGCGGACGCGGACGAGGCTTTGAGGAGGATCGGATGGAGCGCGTGATCCTGGTCGGCGTGCGCGAGAAGGGCGACTCGGCCAAGGTCCAGGAGTACAGCCTCGAGGAGCTGCGCCGCTTGACCGAGACCGCGGGCGGCTCGGTGGCCGGGGTCCTCACGCAGGCCCTCGAGCGCTTCAACCCGCGCTCCTTGATCGGGGAGGGTAAGGTGGACGAGGTGGCCGCCGCCGCCCGCGCGGCCGGCGCGCGCACGGTGGTCTTCGACGAGGAGCTCTCGCCCGCCCAGCAGATCCACCTCGAGGAGACGATGAAGGCCAAGGTCGTCGACCGCACCCGCTTGATCCTCGACATCTTCGCGCGGCGCGCACGCACCAAAGAAGGCGAGCTCCAGGTCGAGCTGGCCCAGCTCTCCTACATGCTCCCGCGCCTGACCGGCTCCTGGCGCTCCTACTCCCAGCAGGTGGGCGGCATCGGCACCCGCGGCCCCGGCGAGCGCCAGCTCGAGTACGAGCGCCGCCACATCCAGCGCCGCATCGAGCACCTGCGCCGCGCCATCGCGCGCATGGAGGGCGAGCGCGCCCTCCAGCGCCGCCGCCGCGAGTCGATCCCGGTGCCCACGGTCGCGATCCTCGGCTACACCAACGTGGGCAAGTCGAGCCTCTTGAACCGGCTCGTCGGCGCGGCGCCCGCGCGCGCGCGCAAGACCGTCTACGCCGACGACAAGCTCTTCGCGACCTTGGACCCCACCAGCCGGCGGGTGATCCTGCCCCAGGGCGGCTGGGCGGTGTTCACCGACACCGTCGGCTTCATCTCCAAGCTGCCCACCACCTTGATCGCGGCCTTCCGCTCGACCCTCGAGGAGGTGGCCCGCGCCGACTGCCTGCTCCATTTAGAGGATGCCTCCTCGGAGGACGCGGCCCGCCAGCGGCAGACGGTGGAGACGCTCCTCGAGGACCTCGGGGCCGAGGGCCTGCCTCGGGTGCGCGCCTTGAACAAGGCCGATCTTTTGGGAACGGAGGCGCGCGCCCGGGCGCGGGACCTCGACCCCGACGCCAGCCTGGTCTCGGTCCGGACCGGGGAGGGGATCGGCGAGCTCCTCGCGAAAGTCGAGCGCTCCTTGAGCGAGCGCTGGATCCTGCGCGAGCTCACCCTCGACCCCGCCCGCGCGGGACGGCTCCACGAAGTCTATGCCAGCGCGCAGGTCCTCTCCCAGGCGCATCCACGCGGGAAGATCCGCCTGAAGCTCCGCGTGACGCCCGAGAATTGGAAGCGCCTGCTTCACCGCTTCAGCGACGCGGCTTAGCTCACCCTCCGTTACCTTCCGTTTCCTCCTTGATATGCTACACTTAGAGGACCTAAAAGTTCCTTGTTTTCCATGACTATTTCCCTTATACTCCTGGCCATGGCCAGCTACGCCGCCGGGGGCGTTCCCACCGGCTACTGCATCTCCCGCCGCCTGAAAGGGATCGACATCCGCGAGCACGGCTCCGGCAACCCGGGCGCGTCGAACGTCTACCGGGTGGTCGGCGCGCGCGCCGGCCTGGCCACCTTGGCCGTGGACGCCCTCAAGGGCTGCGCCCCCGCCGCCGCCGCGCGGCGGCTCTTCCCCGACAACCCCTGGGCCTGGGCGTTCTGCGGCGCCGCGGCCATCGTCGGCCATATCTGGACGCCTTTTCTCGGCCTAAAGGGGGGAAAGGGCGTGGCGACCTCGGCGGGCGTCTTCGCCGCGCTGGTCCCCATTCCCGCGGCCGGCGCCGCCTTGGTCTTCCTCGCCGGAGCGACTCTTTCGCGCCACATCTCGGTCGGCTCCATAGCCGCCGCGGTCGCCTTGCCCCTTTTCGCGGCGCTGTCCGGCGCGCCCGCGCCCGTCCTCTGCCTGGCCTCCGGCGCCGCGGCGCTGATCCTCGTCAAGCACATCCCCAACATGCGCCGGCTGGCGTCGGGCGACGAGCCCGGCCTGCGCAGAGGCGGCCGATGAGCTCGCGCCGCAAGGAAGCGGGAGTGACCGTCCTGGGCGGCGGCCTCTGGGGCACGGCCCTGGCCAACCACCTCGCCCGGACCGGCACGCCGGTGCGCCTCTGGGAGTTCTTCCCCGAGCTCGCGCGCAAGCTCCAGGAGACGCGGCGCCATCCCCATATCCCCGGCCTCACCTTGCGCCCCCTGGTCCGGGTCGGCTCGGACCTCGAGGCCGCCGTGGACGGAGCGACGACCTTGCTCGTCGTCCTTCCCTCGTCCTCGGTCCGCTCCACCGCGCGCCGCCTTCGGCCCATGCTGGAGAAGGCCCGCCCGCGCCCCGTCCTGATCAACGCCTCGAAAGGCGTCGAGCCGGAGAGCCTGCGCACCATGGGCGAGGTGCTCGAGGAGGAGCTGCCCTTCCTCGGCGGCCGCATCTTCACCCTCTCCGGGCCGAGCTTCGCGCGGGAAGTGGCCCGCGGCGTGCCGACCAAGCTCGTCTTGGCCGGCACCGGCGCCACCCCCGAGGCCCTTCGGCGCTTGGACCGGGGATCTTTGCGCGTCCAGCGCAGCCCCGACCGCATCGGCGTCGAGCTCGGCGGCTCCTTGAAGAACGTCCTCGCCGTGGGCTGCGGCATCTTGGACGGCTTGAACGCGGGAGCCAACACCAAGGCCGCGCTCATGACCGAGGGCATCGCCGAGATGGGCGCCTTGATCGAGAAGCTGGGCGGCCGGCGCGAGACGATCTACGGCCTCTCCGGCTTGGGCGATCTCATCGCCACCGGCACCTCCTCCGAGTCGCGCAACCGCCTCCTGGGCGAGAAGCTGGGCGCCGGCAAGGGCCTCAAGCGCGCGCTCAAGGAGATCCCGACCGTGGCCGAGGGCGCCGAGTCCGCGCGCAGCGCGTACGCCCTGGCCCGCTCCTGCGGCCTCAAGGCCCCGATCATCGGCGCGATCTGGCGCGTGGCGCACAAGGGCGCGCGGCCCGAGGCGATCGTGGAGGCGCTGGGATTTACCGGAGGCCGGGCCCGGCCCGGGACCGCCTGATGGCCAAGAAGAGCGAGCCGCCGGCGGGGGGAGGAGCGGGCGCCGACGAGCGCGAGGTCCGCATCTACTCGCTCGCCACGACCGCCAACGAATGCATCGTCTTCCTGGAGGAGGTCAACGGCAAGCGCCTGCTCCCGATCTGGATCGGCCTGCCCGAGGGCCAGGCCATCGCCATCCGCTTCTCCGGCATCGTCCTGCCCCGGCCCCTGACCCACGATCTCCTGCTGTCCTCGCTCAAGACGCTGGGCTACGGCGTCGAGCGCATCACCATCACCGACCTCAAGGAGAACACCTTCTACGCGCAGATCCACGTCAAGAAGGACTCCGACGAGCACCTTCTCGACTCCCGCCCCTCCGACGCGATCGCCGTGGCCGTGCGCGCCGGCTGCTCGATGTACGTGAAGGAGCGCGTCTTCGAGCGCTGCCAGGTCCTCAACAAGCCGATCTCGGAAGACGAGGTCAAGAACTTCAAGGAAGAGCTCAAGAACATCCGGCCCGAGGACATTTTCAAGGACCTGCCGAAAAAGCCGGGTTCCAAAAAGGAGGAGAAGGGAGGCCCGCCGTCGGGGCCCAAGGGAGAGGACGATGAATAGGCTGGACATCATCAAGGCCGTCGCCAAGGTGCTGACCACCAAGGGCGAGGCGTCGCGCGCCGTCGAGACGACGTTCGACACGATCCGGGACGCGCTGAAGAACGGGGAGAAGGTCGTCATCTCCAACTTCGGCACCTTCCGCGTGAAGGCCCGCCAAGCGCGCCAGGGGCGCAACCCCAAGACCGGCGAGTCGGTCTCGGTGCCGCCGCGCAAGGGCGTGCGCTTCAAGGCCTCGAAGAACCTCATCGGCTGAAGCTCCCGTGCAGCTTCGCCCTCCGCTCCCCGACAAGGAGTACTTCAACATCGGGGAAGCCTGCCGCATCGCCCAGATCCCGCCCTACACGCTCCGCTATTGGGAGAGCCGCTTCGGGGTCCTTCGCCCCGTCCGCCGCGAGAGCGGCCACCGCCGCTACACGCGCAAGGACATGGAGACCATCCTGCGCATCAAGGAGCTCCTCCAAGACCGCAAGATGACCGTCGCCGGGGCCCGGAAGGTCCTCTTCGGCCGCGCCAAGGCCGAGGGGGCGCCCCTCCCCGCCGGGACCGCGAACTCCGCCGCGTCGAAGGCCCTTCGCGAGGCCCGCGACGAGCTGCGCAAGATCCTCCTTCAAGAGTTCCGCTAGGCCGCGAACTATTCCGCCCCCGATCCGTATTATCCTCAGGCGCCCCCGCGCCGGGAGAACCTCGAATATGAACCGGAGTCTCGTGATGTCCGCCGTCTTCGCCGCCGCCCTGGCCTCCGCCGCCACCGTCCGGGCCGAAAGCAAGTGGAACAAGGAGCACCCGCGCCGCCACGAAGTCAACAAGCGCGGGCGCAACGAGAATCGGCGCGTCAACAAGGACGTCAAGGACGGCAGGCTCACCCGGGATCAGGCCGGCCAGCTCAAGGGCGAGGAGAAGGCGATCCGTCAGGAGGAGCGGGCGGACGCGGCCCGGAACGGGGGCCACATCACGAAGGCCGAGCAGCGCCGACTCAACAAGGACGAGAACCAGCTCAACAAGGACATCCACGCGGACGTGAAGGCCAACGCCGGCGGCTCCGCCGCGCCGGCGACGACCGCGCCCGCCGCGAGCCAGTAACCCGAGCGCCCGATGTGGAAAACCGCGCTGCCCGCGGGCGAGCTGATCCTGCGCGCGCTGGTGGTTTACGCCGTCGTCCTGGGGCTGCTGCGCCTCGCGGGCAAGCGCCAGGTCGGGCAGATGGGCGCGGCGGACCTCGTGGCCCTGCTCCTCCTGAGCAACGCGGTCCAGAACGCGATGAACGGGGGGGACAACTCCCTTCTGGCCGGCGTGATCCTGGCCGCCGTGCTCATCTTCGCCAGCCGCGCGATCGCCTATGCGACCTTCAAGTCGAGGCGCCTCGAGGGCCTCATCGAGGGGCGCCCCACGCTCCTCGTCTATAAAGGGGAGGCGCTTCCCGGCAATCTCGACAAGGAGCTCCTGAGCATGCGCGAGCTCAAGGTGCTCCTGCGCCGCCAAGGCATCCACGACCTCCACGAGATCCACGAGGCGATCCTCGAGAGCGACGGGATGCTCAGCGTGGTCAAGAAAAGCGAGCTGCCGCGCGCGGCGTGACGCGTGCGGCGGCGCCGATAAA
>DATLOS010000202.1:0-5368 GCA_035536155.1 Elusimicrobiota bacterium | reverse complement strand
TTCCGCTCCGTGCCGCGGCTGACCATGTCCCCCAGCTGGACGCTGAAGTCCACGTCCCGGCCTTGGATCTCGCGCAGCTGCGCGTCGAAGACGCCGGGCACGTTGAAGAAGCGCCTAAACAGCCAGAAGCGCCCGGGCTCGGCGTCGCCCAGCACCGCGAAGCGGAAGGTCTCGGCCTCCGCGCGCGGCCGGGCGCCCAGGCGGGAGAGCTGGCGGCGCGTGCGCCACTTGCTCGATAGACGGTGGACCCGCGCGGCGCGGGCGCGGCTGCGGGCGCGGGCCCCGGCGCTCGCGGCTCCCGGGCGCAGGTCGGCCAGGTACTCCTCCGCCAGGCGCGCCAGCCGGGAAAACAGCGCCCCCAACGAGTCCTGGACCGGCGCGGGATAGGCGACGCTCTCGGCGGGAGGGGGCATCTTCCCTAGTATGAGCCCGCCGGCGCCGGTTGTCAACGGCCCCCCGGCGCGGGATGCCTAGTGCGGGTACTGGTGCGGGTCGCGGCCCGTGATGAGCCCGGCCTTGATGCCTTTGACCACGGCCTCGGTCCGGTTCTTCACGTCGAATTTTTGGAAAAGAATGTTGAGATGGTTCTTGACGGTTTTGACGTTGCAGTCGAGCTCGGCCGCGATCTCCTTGTTGCTCTTGCCCTCGCCGAGCAGGGCCAGGACGCGCATCTGCGTGCTGGTCAGGCTGCCCACGCCGGTGTCCGGGCCGGTGCCGTGGAGGCGGTTCAAGACGCTCTGCATCACGGGCGGGGGGATCAGAGTCCCCTGCTCGGCGAAGGCCTTGAGGGCCCGGACCAGCTCGGTGCCCGGGAGCTTCTTCGACAGGTAGCCGTACGCGCCCGCCTGCACCGACTCCATGACGTGGACCTCGTCCGTGTAGGCCGAGAGCATGAGGACCTTGGTCTTGGGCGAGTCCTTGCGGATCGCCATGGTCGCGTTGATGCCGCTCAGGAGCGGGAGGTTGATGTCCATGAGGACCACGTCCGGCTTCAAGGCCTTGGCCATGCGCACGGCCTCGTGGCCGTCCGAAGCCTCGCCCACCACCGAGACGTTCTTCTCCGCGGCGAGGAGGTCGCGGATGACGTCCCGGAACAGGGTCTCATCGTCGGCGAGCATCACCTTCAAGGGCTTCCGGGCCGGGCTCTTCGCGTTTTTCTTCATATCCCCGCGGCGCTCCTGCGCGCGCAATAAACCAAGTTCACCAGCGTCATGGCCCGCGTCATCCGGCCGACCCGGTTGTCCGGGGGGCTGGCGTAGGCCGCCCGGCCCTCGAGGGCCGCCGAATCGACGTTGCCTCCGTACGACACGTCCACCACCGCGGCCCCGGCCTTGATCCAGGACGGCTCGAGCCGGAACGCCGGATCGGGCACCGCCGTGACCACGACGTCCGCGCGGCGCACGCACGCCTCAAGGTCCTCGCGGCGGGTCCTATCGTAGCATTTGACCACCGTGGCGCCCAAGTTCTCCAGCATCAGGCCCAGGGGCTTGCCCACGCGCATGGAGTTGTTGACGATGGTCACGAAGGCGCCCTCGATGCGGATGTCCGGATAATGCTGCAAGGTCTTGACCACGGCCTTCGCCGTCGCGGGGACCACGCATTTGATCCCGCGCGCCTCGTCCAGGAAACGCCGGTACTTAATAAGGTAGCCGAGGTTGATCGAGTGCAGACCCTCGATGTCCTTGCCCGGGGACACGAGGTCCATGATCTCGGAATCGGCGCGCTCTCCCCCGACGGGATAGAACACGACGATGCCGTCGGTCGCGGGGTCGGCGTTGAGCTCGGCGATCCGAGCCACGACGTCCCGCTCGCCCGCGGCCTCGACGTCCGTCGCGCGGATGCCCAGGCGCTGCGCGTCCCGCTGGATCATGTCCCGGTACTGCCGCGAGCCGGGGTTGTCGGCGCCGCGGCACAGGATCGTGGCCAGGCTCGGAGTCCGCGCCAAGGAGGAGACCTCCGCGCGGACCCAGTCCAGGTAGCTTTCCGCGATGCCGCGGCTGTCGATGGCGACCGTCATATTTCGGGGAGATTATAGCCAACCCTCGCCCACACGACAATATAGGACCTTGGGCCCCCGCGGAAGAAGACCATCGGTCCCCGGCGCGGACCGAAGGGCCCATGCCACACTGGGGGCGAGGGAGGACCCCATGAGAACCGCCGCGCTGACGCTAGCCCTGATCTTGACGACCGCCCCGGGCCGTGCCGGCGAGCTGCCCGCCGACTTCACCCGCTTCTACTCCAACGCGACGGGCAATCAATGGTCTTTCCAGAACCTGTTCCGCCACGACCCCTACCCGGACGACGCCGCGCGCCGCGCCCGCGCCGCCACGGAGCAGGACCAGATCCTGCGGGCCCTGGGGGAATACCTCGGCGGCCGCATGGGCCTGAGCGGCGACGAGTTGGGGGCGTTCACGAGCAAGCTCCTCGATATGGTGCCGCGCTACGGCCCCGACGGCCCCGAGCCGGGCCGCGACACCCGGATATTCTCCCTCGCCGCGCTGGCCTGGAGGGCCGGCCGCCCCCCGAACTTCGACTCGCTGCCCTCGGACCACCCCTTGCGCCTCCTGAACTGGCCGCCGGCGCGGAGCGGCCCGGACGATTTCCGGGAGAAGTTCCGCTCCGACTTCGCGGAGTTCCAGCAGAGCCAGGGCCATCCGCCGGAGCAAGCGCAGACCGCCGCCGTCACCGCCGACAATTTCTTCGCCGGCGGCTTCCTCACCTATCTCGCCGGCAATCTCCTGCACGTCAGCGACGGGCACCCCCAGATCATGGAAAACGGCCTCGCCGCCTTCGCCCTCCTGCGGGACGCCTTCCGCGAGCGCCCGCACCTGCCCAACGGCAGCACCCACGCCGCCGCGCCCCTGCCGGCGACGCCGAACCGGACCGCCACTTTCGACTTCGCCTCGGCCTGCCGCGGCCGCGGTCCGGGCTGCCGCTACTATTGGGGAAGCGGCAGCGACCACTGGAAGCTCTTCGACGCGGAAGGGCGACAGGTGGGCACCGTCTGGCGCCACTCCGGCAACGGCCTCACTTTCATGAACTTCGACCCGACGGGCATCCAGCGCGGCGAGGACGGGGAGGAGCGCTGGTCGAACGTCTACTACTACCGCACCGGCAGCGACGACCCGCACGTGCGCCCGAGCGGCACGACCCACAACCTCGCCCAGGGCGGCTTCACCTGGCGAGACATCGGGGTGCGCCGGATCCGCGAGTGGGGTCCCGACGGGCGGCGGCGCAACCAGGACTACGTCGTGTCGATCACCGGCTATACGCAGGAGGGAGAGCCGATCTACGGCGACAGCGCCGGGCGCAGGTTCACGTTGGTGGCCTCCGACGGCGGCGGGCCCAACGTGTTCGATCGCCGCCCCTACACGCACCCCTCGCACCCCACGACCATCGCGACCACGGGGGGAATTCCGGAGCGCGTAAGCTCTTCGTCGGCCCTTCCGGAAGGCCTTCGTCAGCGAAGCGTCCAAGGCTCGGCCGACTTGACGCTCATCACGGATGCCCGCGGCCTCAGCTACCTGTACCGGCAGCGTTCGGGCGGCCTGGAGCGCGTGAGCCCGCTGCCGGTGGTTCCTCCGCGCAACTCCAGCGAGACGGCCTCCTTCACGACGCTGAGCGTCGAATCCGCCGTCAGCCCCGTCGCCGGGACCCAGACGCCGACCCAGCTCATGCCGATCTACGTGGACGGGAGCATGGGACCCTACTACCTCAGCGCCGCGGGGCAGTGCTTCGAGACGCGCTGGCGGCAAAACCCGGACGGAAACCCCGGGGACAGGATCAGCTACAGGATTCAGCGGCCCCAGGGCTGCGCCGACCTGCACCTGCTCAACCCAATACGAGCCTGACCGGCGGCTTGCCGGGCACGCGGACCTACTGCTATGCTAGGCGCCGTGGCGGGGCGCTCCTACATCCTGGTCGTCGATGACGATACCCACGTCGCGCACCTCCTGACGGACCACCTCGAGAGCCAGGGCTATCGCGTCACGTTCTGCCACGACGCGGCCCAGGCGGTCGTCCAGGCCGAGGGCCTCAACGTCGGCCTGGTGATCCTCGACGTGATGATGAGCGGCTTCGGCACGGGCATCGACGCCTACAAGACCCTGCGCGCCCGGCGGCGCGACCTGCCGATCCTGTTCCTCACCGCGATGGCGCCCGCCCAGGCCAGCCGCATCGTCCCTTTGCAGGACCCGCGCGTGCGCCTCCTGCACAAGCCGACGTCGCTTCAAGCCCTGTTGGGGGCGATCCACGAATTGACGGGCGCGCCGCGCGCGCCCAAGGCGGGCTGACATGGCTTCCCAGAAAGCGGTCCTGCAGGTCGACGGAAAATCCTACGAGCTGCCGATCGTCGAGGGCACGGAAGGCGAGCGCGCGATCGACGTCTCGAGCCTGCGCGCGGCCAGCGGCCTGATCACGCTCGACAACGGCTTCATGAACACGGGCTCGTGCACGAGCGCGATCACCTTCATCGACGGCGAGAAGGGGATCCTCCGCTACCGCGGCATCCCCATCGAGGAGCTGGCGGAGAAGTCCGATTTCCTGGAGACGAGCCACCTCCTCATCTACGGCGTCCTTCCTAAGAAAGGAGAGCTCGAGGCCTTCCGCAAGACCATCTCCCGCCACACCATGATCCACGAGGACATGCGCCGATTCTACGACGGCTTCCCGCGGGACGCCCACCCCATGGCCATCCTCTCCTCCGCGGTCGACACCCTTTCGGCCTTCTACCAGCACGAGCCCGAGGCGAACGGGGCCCCCCGGGACATCAACATCTATCGCCTCCTCGCCAAGCTGCCCACCATCGCGGCCTTCGCCTACAAGAAATCCATCGGCCAGCCCAGCGTCTACCCGCGCAACGACCTGGAGTACGCCGCGAACTTCCTCTGGATGATGTACAGCGTGCCCGCGGAGCCCTACGAGCCCGATCCGGTCGCGGCGAAGACGCTCGACCTCCTGCTGCTTCTGCACGCCGACCACGAGCAGAACTGCAGCGCGTCCACCGTCCGCCTGGTCGGCTCCTCGATGTCCAACATCTTCACCTCGATCGCGGCCGGCATCTCCGCGCTGTGGGGGAAGCTCCACGGGGGGGCGAACCAGGAAGTCCTGGAGATGCTCCAGATGATCCACGCGGACGGCGGCGGCGTGCGCAAATGGGTCGACCGGGCCAAGGACAAGAAGAGCGAGTTCCGCCTCATGGGCTTCGGCCACCGCGTCTACAAGAACTTCGACCCGCGCGCGGCCATCATCAAGCGCTCAACCGACCAGCTCATCAACCGCCTGGGCATCCGCGATCCGCTCCTCGACATCGCCAAGGAGCTCGAGGAGACGGCGCTCAAGGACCCCTACTTCATCGAGAAGAAGCTCT
>DATLOS010000201.1:0-2655 GCA_035536155.1 Elusimicrobiota bacterium | reverse complement strand
CAGGAAGATCGGGCCCCTGGGCCGCCGGATCGTCAACCGGCCCGGGCTGGGGTACCGGTTCGACACCCGCAAGATTTGAATCTTCTCTGAGCGCGCCTTAAGTCCGGCTTGAGGACTCCGAGCCACCCTGGGGGTGACGGCGAGGAGTTCATGCACGAGGACCTGATTGACGTCCGCGAGGCCGAGGAGTCCTGCGGCATCCGTTCCTGGGCTTTGCGGCGCTGGCTGGTGCGCCGCCGCGTCCGGGCGCGCCGCGCCGACGGAAGGTACTGGATCCGCCGGATCGACCTGGGCCGCTTCCTCGACGAGGAGGGACTGCCCGTCCCGAAGCGCTACCTTCGGCGCCCCCGCATCCTCATCGCCGAGGACAACGCCGAGCTCCGCTTCTTCCTGGGCTGGAACCTGAGCCGGGTCTGGAAGAACGCCGATATTCGAAGCGTGGGCGACGGCTACGAGGCCCGCGACAAGATGCTGGAGTTCAAGCCTGAGCTGCTGATCACGGACTACCGCCTGCCGGGCCTGGACGGAATCTGCCTGGCCCAGATCGCCCGCGATCGCGAGGAGCTCCGGCACACAAAGGTCATCGCGATCACGGCGTACGACGATCCCGAGACCCGGGCCGAGCTCTTGGAGAGCGGCGTCGACGAGTTCATTCGAAAGCCGTTCGAGCCCGACGAGCTGCTGCAGGCCGTGATGCGGCAGATCGGGCCCGCGGTCGAGGAGCGCCGAAAAGGAACGCTCGCCGCTCCCGGGAGGATGCCATCATGAAAATGGAACAGGTGGCCTCGGGCGCATGCTGCATCGCCTTGGGCGCGGTGGCGACGGCCGGCGGCGTCTCGCTGCCTCCGCGCGACCAGGCGGCGGCGGAGACGGCGGGCTCGCGCGAGTACGCCCCGCCGGCGGAGTACCAGATCCAGAGCCTGGCGACGGCCTACGGGGCGACTCAGGACGAGGTCCGCGCCCTGCGGGCGGCCGGCCTGAATTGGACGTCGGTGGAGGACGCGCTCGCGATCGCGGCGCGCGCGCAGCGGCCGACGTCCGAGATCATGGCCTGGCACCGCAAGGGCTGGCTCTGGGACGAGATCGCGAACCTGTACGGCTTCGCGCTGGAGGACGTGGTGCGCAAGGACGCGGGCCCGGTGCGCGACGCGGTCGGCGCGGCGCCCGCGAAGGCGCCGGCCAGGCCGGTCAAGGCGGCCAAGCCGGCGTCGAAGAAGACGCGCAAGGCTGCGCCCCGTTCAGATGCCGCGCCGGCGCCGGCCGGAGACGGCCGATGAGCCCGATGCGGGAGCGGCCGCGTCTCGTCGTGGTGGAGGACGACGACGACTTCCGGGAGATCCTGTGCCAGTGGCTGGGGCGCGCGTACGAGGTGCGCGCGCTGGCCCACGGCGAGAGCCTGCTGGACGAGCTCGAGGAGTCGCCGGCGGACATCCTCGTCCTCGACGTCAACCTGCCGGGGCCGGATGGGTTCCGCCTGTGCCGCGCGATACGGTCCAGGCCGCGCCTGCGCTCCGTCCCGATCCTCTTCCTGACGGCTCGCCAGGGCGACGCCGACTTCCTGCGCTATCTCGAGGCGGGAGGAACCGCCTATCTCACCAAGCCGGTCGAACGCCGCGAGCTTCTGGCGCGGCTGACCGAGCTCACGGAGCCGTCCCGCGCCGACGCGCGAGGCGCTTAGAGGAATGTCATGAGCGAACGCAGGACCAAGGTTTTGCTGATAGAAGACGACCCCGAGGACGCGATGATCATCCGCGACCTCCTCCAGCACGGGGAAGGCCCGGAGGCGGCCTTCGAGGTCGAGGCGGCCGACAGCCTCGAGGCCGGGCTGGCGGCGCTCGACCGCGCGCATTTCGACGTGGCGCTGGTGGACTTGATGCTGCCGGACAGCAGCGGCATCGAAACCTTTCAGCGGCTTCACGAGCGCCATCCCGACCTGCCCGCCGTGATTCTGAGCGGCCTGCGCGACGAGCGCCTGGCGCTGGCGGCGGTGGCGGATGGCGCGCAGGACTACCTCCTCAAAGGCGGGATCGACTCGCGCGCCTTCAAGCGCGCCGTGCGCTACGCGGTCGAGCGCCGCCGGCTGGCCCGCCGCCTGGAGGGCGTGCTCGAGGGCTCGGCCGACGGGATGGTGGTCATCGACGCGGGCGGGACCGTGCGCTACGCGAACCCGGCGGCGCTCGCGCTCTTCGGCCGCGAGGCGGGCGAGATGGTGGGCAAGCCGTTCGGGCATCCCCTTCCGGCGCGCCAGAGCCTGTCGCTGACGCTGCCCGACCCTTCCGGAGGGGAGCGCGCGGGGGAGATGCGGGTCACGGAGATCGAGTGGCAGGGCGCGCCCGCGCGCCTCGCCTCGATCCGAGACGTGACGGTGCTGCGGCGCCTCGAGCAGCTGAAGGCGGAGATCCGCGAGCGCCACAAGGTCGACGAGCTCAAGGACCACTTTCTCCACTGCGTCTCCCACGAGCTGCGCAGCCCCCTCACGATCGTGAAGGCGGCGGTCGCCAATCTCCGCGACGGGCTGCTGGGCGAGCTCAACGAGGCGCAGCTCAAGATGATCCAGATGGCCGACCGCAACGTCGGGCGCATCAACAAGATCGTGAGCAATCTCCTGGACCTGTCCCGCCTGGAGTCCGGCCGGGCCTCGATGAACATGCGGCG
>DATLOS010000200.1:0-3736 GCA_035536155.1 Elusimicrobiota bacterium | reverse complement strand
CGACTCTCGCCGCCATCCTGGCCGACCCCGGCAAGACCGAACGCTTCTTGTCCGCGCTGAGCCTCCTGCGCCTGGCCGTGCCCGAGAGCCTCCCCTCCGACTACGCGGGAAGCGTGCGCGAGTGGGCCCGCGACGCGGGCCTCGAGTTCCGCCTAAACGAGCTCGTCATCCTGCCCGCGAGCGAGAGCTTCCGCCGGCACGTCATCCTGGTGGAGGACGCCGAAGGGACCTGGGGCCTGGAGCTCAAGATGCCCGGCGAGGACGAGAGCCGCACTTGGCTCTCTCCCGCCCACTGGACCTTGAACCGCATCTTCCAAAAGGAGTTCCCCAAGGATCACGGCCTTGCTCGGGCCGCCTATTTCGGGAGCTTCGCCGGCCGGATGCGGCTCTACGGCCAGCTCCGAGACTACGGGTCGTGGAGAGAGAATCTCAATCTCGCGCTGATCGAATGGAGCGACGGCCGCAGGCTGCGGCGGGGCGGGGCCTGGCTTGCCCGCCTCTCCCGGGAGCAGAACCGCCCGGTGGAGGCGATCATCGACGAGGCGCGCGTCCAGGCCGCGGTATTTGCCGCGCGCCTGCACGGGCGCGGCTGGGTCGGGGAGTCGGCCGCGGGGCAGGACATGCACGACGAGAACCTCCGCGTCGCCGGCGACGGCCGCGCCGAGCTGGTCTCCGACTTCGGCGCCTTCCATCGCGGCCGCATGAGCGCCGCCGCCCGGCGCGAGTCCGCCCTGCGGCTGATGGGCTATCCTTCGCGGGCGGAGCTCAAGCGCATCCGCCGCCGAGTCTTCGCCCTCCTGAAAAAAGACGCGCGCCCCGCGGAGCTCCGCGAGGCGCGCCTCATCTTCGACAAGCCCGATTGACGGAGCTTACTTGAAGCTGTCCCAGATCGCCTTGCGCTCCTCGGGGGTGGTGCCGAGCTTCTGGCGCACGGCCGGGCCGAACTTCTGGATGGCGCCGTCCTGGTCCTCGTAGGTCGCGGCGCCCTCGCGCTTGTAGAACACGCCGAGCGGGATCTTCTCCGGCTCCTCGAAGGCGCGATCGAGCGCCGCCTTGAAGTCGGCCGCGTCGTGCTTCTTGTCCTCGAGCTTGTAGACGCGCTCCTTGAACCACTGGTAGGTGTTGATCTTGTTGTAGGTCACGCAGGGGCTGAAGCAGTCGACCAAGGAGAAGCCCTTGTGCTTGATCGCCTGAGCCATCACGTCGGCCATGTGGTTGGGCTCGCCGGAGAAGGCGCGCGCCACGAAGGTCGCGCCGGAGACGATCGCGAGGGCCAAGGGGTTGAGCGGTCCCTCGATGCAGCCGCCGGGCGTGGACTTGGTCTTGGCCGCGACGGAGGTCGTGGGCGAGGCCTGACCCGTGGTCAACCCGTAGATCTGGTTGTTCATCACGATGTAGGTCACGTCCAGGTTGCGGCGCACCGCGTGCAGGAAGTGGCCCAAGCCGATGCCGTAGCCGTCGCCGTCGCCGCCGGTGATGATCACCGTGAGGTCCGGGTTGGCGAGCTTGGCGCCCGTCGCCACCGCCACCGAGCGGCCGTGGAGGCTGTGGACGCCGTAGGTGCGGAAGAAGCCGGGCAGGTTCGAGGAGCAGCCGATGCCCGAGACGGTGAGGATGTCCTTGGGCTGGAGGCCGAGCGTCGAGACCGCCTTCTGCAGGCCGGCCAGGACGCCGAAGTCGCCGCAGGAGGGACACCAGTCCGGCTTCACGTCCGACTTGAAGTCGGTGGGCTTGTGCGCCACGGCCTCGGCCGCGGGAGTGCGGACCGGCGCGTGGAATTCCTTCGAAACGAGTTGGTTAGCCATTGAGGGCCTCCTGGACCTTCGCCAGAGCCTTCTCCACGGGGATGGGCTCTCCGTCGTAGCTGAGGAGCTTGTCCTTGATCTCGATGCCGGTCTCCATGCGGATGAGGCGGCACATCTGGCCGGTGAAGTTGAGCTCGATGGCCAGGACCTTCTTCGCCTTCTTCAAGGCGGCGGTGACGTCCTCCGTCGCGAACGGGTAGACGTATCGGATGTTGAGGATGTTGATCTTCTTGCCGCCCGCGGCGTTGACCGTCTCCATCAGGTGGCGGACCAAGGTGTAGGTCGAGCCCCAGCAGACGATGGTGAGGTCGGCGTCGGCCGGCCCCTCCACCTTCGTGGGCTTGAGCTCCTTGGCCAGGAAGGTCATCTTGCGCTGGCGCTTCTCCATCATCATGCGCCGCTTGGCCGGGTCGGTGTGCACGTCGGAGATGAGGTCGCCCTTCTCGTCGTGCTCGTCGGTGCCCGCGACGTAGAGCAGGCCCTCCTGCCCGGGGACCGCGCGCGGGGAGACGCCGGTGTCGGTGTTCATGTAGCGCAGGAAGGGCTCGCCCGCCTCGCCGTTCTTGCGCGGCGTCGCCCAGACGCCCCGCTCGATGGGCATGTCCAGCTCGAAGTCGTCGACCGTCTCCAGGTGCTCGGAGAGCGTGAGGTCCGAGACGATCATGACCGGGAGCTGGTACTTCTCCGCCAGGTTGAAGGCCTCGCCCACGGTCTTGTAGGCGTCCTCGACGGTGGAGGGCGCGATGATGGCCTTGGGGAAGTCGCCCTGGCTCGCGCCGATCACCTGGAACAAATCTCCCTGCTCGGTCTTGGTGGGAAGGCCGGTCGAGGGGCCGCCGCGTTGGACGGTGACCACCACGACCGGGGCCTCGATCATGCCGGCCATGCCGATCGCCTCGGTCATGAGGGCGAAGCCGCCGCCCGAGGTGCCGGTCATGGAGCGCGCGCCCGCGTGGCCGGCGCCGACGGCCATGTTCATGGCGGCCAGCTCGTCTTCGGCCTGCTTAAATACCATGCCGTACTTGGCGGCGCGGGGTGCTAGCCAGTGCATGATGCCGGAGGCCGGGGTCATGGGGTAGGCGGAGTAGAACTTGCAGCCCGCGACCACCGCGCCGGCGCCGAAAGCCTGGTTGCCGGTCAAGACGGCCTTCTTGCCCTTGCCCTTGGGGAGCTGGATGCCGATGTCGCCGAAGTTCTTGGCCGCGTAGTCGTAGCCGGCCTTGGCGGCGGCCACGTTCGCGTCCTGGACTTCCTTGGTCTTCTTGCCGAAGCGCTCGCGCAGCATCTCCTCGTAGAGGCCGAGGTCGGCGCCGACGAGTTGGATCAGGGCGCCCACCGCGACGGTGTTCTGCATCAGGGGGTTCGGGGCGAGCTGCATGATGGGCAGGCCGAAGGCCTTGCAGCCCTTCTTGAGCTTGGACTCGTCGACCTTGATCTTGTCGCTGTTGAAGAGGATGGCGGAGATGGCGTCCTTGGCCACGCGCTCGATCGTGTCCTGGTTCAAGGCGATGAGGATGTCGGGGGCATCCGGGTGGACCCAGGCCTTCTTCTCCGAGATGGCGAGCTGGAAGAGGACGTGGCCGCCGCGGATCAGGGACTGGTACGAGTTGTAGGCGTAGCTGTGGAGGCCGGAGCGGGCGCAGATCTGCATGAAGCTCTCGCCCGCGGACGCGTTGCCGTCGCCGGCCGCGCCGCCGATCCACAGGCCGAGGGTGTTCTTTTTGGCCATCAGAGTTTCTCCTGGGTGGTGTTTCTGTGCAAGGTAAAAGAGGTCGTCACGAACGGCGGAAGGTCCGGGGATAGCGGGCGGTGATGGTCGAGCGCATCCCGCCGCGGGTGGTGAAAGTTCCGGTCACGACCGCCCACTTGGGCCCGACCGCCGCCGCCACGTCGTCGAGAATGCGGTTGACGGCGTTCTCGTAGAAGATGCC
>DATLOS010000199.1:0-3234 GCA_035536155.1 Elusimicrobiota bacterium | reverse complement strand
TCCGCCACCGTGTCTTTGCGCACCTTCACCAAGCTCAAGCGGAGCGTCTTGCGGGTCGCCGTGTCCTGGACCTTGAAGCTCCCGTCCGCGGACTCGGCGCTCTTGGCCTGCACGTAATCCTGGACCGCCTGCGACACGTTCTTGGCGACGGCCGCGGGATCAGCCGCGCGAGCCGGGGCGGCGAAGAGCGAGGCGAGCACGACGAGGGCGAGTTTCATGTTCCTCCGTCAGGGCGTGTAATAGGTCTCCCGGCGCTGCGGCGCGTAGCCGCCGTCGACCGGCACGAACGCGTTGAAAGCCTTCATCTCGCCGCGGTAGATGTGGAGGGTCACCGACGGGGCGGAGTCCGTGTTCTCGATGGTGTGGTACTCGTAGGGCGGGATCAGGGCGCCCGACTCGGACTTGCCCGCGAGGACCACGCCCGCCTTCTTGAAGCGCCAAGGGCCGCCGGCCGCCGGCCGCGACTCCAGATCGTAGGTCGTGACCTTGATGCGCCCGCGGTAAACCCCCTCGACGCACCACTGCCCCGCGTGATCGTGGAGCGGCGTGCCCTGCCCGGGGCCCCAGACCATGACCACCGCGGAGTAGCGCTCTTGCGGGTCCATGTGCAGCAGGCGCCGCGCGTAGCGCTCGGTCGAGGGGCGCAGCATGTCCTCGGGGATGACCGCGGCGCCGGAGCCGATCATCTCGGTCAGCGCGGTCTTCACCCCGTCGCAGACGGCCTCGACGCGCGGCCGGGAGACGGCTTCATCGAGACGGCCGATGAGCTCGCGCGTGGCCGGGCTCGCCGGAATAGGCATGCCTGGATTATAACAGATGAGCTCAGGCGCGCAGCGCTTCGGTCGCGGTGGTCCAGGCGGCGGCGGCGCGGGGACTGGCGGAAGCGATGATCTTGTAGCGCTTGAGCGCGTTGGCCAGCTTGCCGATCAGGGACTTGTCGATGATCGGCTGCTTGAAGCGCTTGTGCATCTCCCGGATGATCTCGGCGCCGTAGAAGAGGAGGCTCGCGGCGTCGGCGGTCTCGACCAGCTTCTTGCGGTCCTCCTTGCGCCGAGCCTTGCGGGCAGCCAGGCCCCGCTGCTGGTCGGCCATGAAGCGGGTGAGCCCGGCGAGGTAGCCCTCGCACAGGGCCTTGTCGAAGTGGACGATCTTCGGGCGGCGGCCGTCGTCGAAGGCGCAGGGGGCGTCGAAGATCCGGGCCAGCGCCTCCTCGAGCTCGGCCCCGGCGCGCGCGCCCGCCCCGGTGCGGCCCTTCCAGAAGGCCCCTTCCTCGGGGTCGGGGCGCTTGAGCACCTGGCGGTCGAGCTTCTCGCTCAGCTCGTCGAGGAGCCCGCGCTCGCGCGACTGCTGCAGGATGCGCTCCACCTCGCGCCGGCGGATCTCCACCAGGCGCTTCTTCTCCCGGTCCTCCTTGCCCGCGTACAGCTTGAGGAGGCGGTCGATGGCCATGGGGTCCCAGAGCTTGTCCACCGGGATCTTCCCCAGGAGCTCTTTCGACTCCCCGCGCTTGCGCAGGTCGTAGAGGAGGTTGCCCAGATAAGAGTAGGCCTCCCAGTAAGAGGGGTCGGCGCTGATCGCCCGGCGCAAGGCCTCGACGGCGGCGCCGGGGTTGCCCGTGCGATGGCAGCAGACGCCGTAGCCGAGATGGGCGGGGGCGTGGCCCGGGTCGACGTCGGCGCCGCGGCGGTAGCAGCGCGCGGCCTCCTTGAACTGGTTGTGCCGGTAGAGGATGACGGCCAGCGCGGTGAGGAACTCGGCGTCCTTCTGCACGCCCAGGGCCTCCTCGACGCAGCTCATCGCCTTCGATTTCTGGCCCAGGCAGAGGTAGCACTCGGCCAAGCCCTGCAGGACGTCGGGCCAGCCCTGGGAGCGCCTCCGCAAGCCCTCGAGGAGCTCGCAGGCTTGGATATAATCGCCCAGCTGGATGTGCGCCATCGCCACCCCGAGCACGAGATCGGGATCCCGAGGGAAGCGCGCCAGCCCCTCCCGGAAGGCGTTGAGCGCGGCCTCGTACTCGCCGTTCTGGTAGTGCTCTTGGCCCTGCTTGTCGTACTCGTCGCTGGTCATGTAGGGCTGGAGTATGACCGTACGGCCGGATTTTTGCAAGACGGCCGCGGTCAAAAAATAATGGCGGGCCGCTAGCCGAGAAGCGCCTCGACCTGCCCCGTCAGCTTCGCCGAGAGCGGGTCCTCGTCCGGCTCGAAGCGCGCCCGGACCTTGCCCTCGCGGTCGACGAGGAACTTGGTGAAGTTCCACTCGATGTCGCCGTCGAAGCCGGACTCCTTGGTCAGCAGCCGGTAGAGGGGGTGGGCGCCGGGGCCGTTGACCTCGACCTTGGAGAAGAGGTCGAAAGTCACGCCGTAGTTGAGCGAGCAGAACTCCATGATCTTCGGCTCGCTCTCCGGCTCCTGCGCGCCGAACTGGTTGCAGGGGAATCCCAGCACCCGCAGGCCGCGGTCGCGGTAGCGCTTGCTCAGGGCCTCGAGGGCGTGGTACTGGGGCGTGAAGCCGCAGCGCGAGGCGACGTTGACGATGAGGAGGACCTGGCCCTTGTAGCGCGCGAGCGGCCCGCTGGCGCCGTCGATGCCCTTGGCCTCGACGGCGTAGATCTTCCCCGTCTCCGCGACCTTGCCCATGGCTGCGTCCCCCCGCCGGCGGTGCGTGAGCCTGTAGCCCGCGCAGGTGAACGCCAGCTTGATGCGCTCCAGCAATCCCAGCATGAGGCGATGATACCAAACTGGTAAAATGAAGGCGTGGAAAGCGCGCCGGTCCCTTACCGAAAGACGGTCTTCGTATGCGTCCACTCCCGCGAGGACGGGAGGGTCGCCTGCGCCAACCCGGGACGGGGCGGCGAGGAGATCCTCAAGGCGCTCAAGGCCGAGGTGAAGAAAGCCGGCCTCAAGGGCCAGGTGCGCGTCGCGCGCAGCGGCTGCCTCGACCTCTGCGAGCAGGGGCCGAACCTATTCCTCTTCCCCGCGGGCGAGTGGATCCGCGGCGCCTCGCCCGCGGACGTGCCCGAGCTGCTCAAGAAGATCGCCGGCTGAGTCAGCGCGCGCTCAGGCGGTAGATCGGCCCCTGGAGCGAGATCGCGTAGAGCTCGCCGTCCACGTCCTCCGCAAACGAGCTCAGGGCGGGGACCGAGACGCCCAGCTCCCGGTCCCCCGCCGCCCGCGTCCCCTCGGCGCGAAATCCCCGGAGCCGTCCCGAGACGAAGTCCCCGTAGACGTAGACGCC
>DATLOS010000198.1:0-2620 GCA_035536155.1 Elusimicrobiota bacterium | reverse complement strand
ATCGCCCTGCTCGAGGGCCTTCCCCGGGCGGCCGCGGCGGCGGCCGGCATGCTGGCGCTGCTTCCGGCGGAGGCGGCGTACCGTCTCCTTCTGCGCAAGCCGCCGGCGCGGCGCGAGACGGAGCCGACCCTGGCCGATTGGCTGCTCGAGGCCGGCTGGTTCCGGGCCGCGGCCTGGACCATGGCCGCGAGCGGCGTCGAAGGCCTCGGGCTGGCCCCCGCGGTGCAGCGCGCGCGCGCCGCGCTGCCGGTCCCGCGTCGGCCGTCCCTGGATCTGTTCTGTCTCGATCCGCGCTTCCTTTGGCTGGGGGCCGGGCCGTCGCTCGCCTTCTTCTGCGTCATGTTCATCCATCCCCGTCCGGTGGAGTGGACCGCTCCGCTCGCCGCGGTGCTGGCGGGCTGCGCGGCTTGGGCGCTGGGCGTCCTCGCGGCGACGGCGTGGGCCGCCGTGAAGACCTTGGAGTCCGCGGAGGCGGCTTCGGACGCGCTCGAAGCCCTCGGCCGCGGGGCGCTCCCCGGGCTCGCGCCGGAGAAGCGGCCATGAAGTCGCCGCTGTCGACGGACAAGGCGCCGGCGGCGATCGGGCCCTACTCCCAGGCCGTCGAGTCGGGCGGCCTCGTCTTCGTGTCCGGGCAGATCCCGCTCGACCCGGCCACCGGAGCGCTCGTCCCGGGCGGCATCCGCGAGCAGACGCGCAGGGCCCTGGCCAACCTCGGGGCGATCCTCGCCGCCGCCGGCTTGGGCCCGGCCGACGTGCTCAAGACCACGGTCTACCTCACCGACTTGTCCTTGTGGCCGGCGATGAACGAGGAGTACGCCGCGTTCTTCCCCGCTCCCCATCCCGCCCGCGCGGCCGTGGGCGTCGGAGCCTTGCCCAAGGGCTCCTTGGTGGAGATCGAGGCCGTGGCCGCCAAGGGACCGCGGTGACGGGGCGCCGCGGCACGTCCTTGTCGGGCGGGGACAAGGCCTTCGACGAGCGCCTCTCCTGGGCGCTGACGCTTCCCCTTTCCGCTCTGGCCTCGGCCGCGGCCGCCGTCGCGGTCATGGCGCTCGAGCTCGCGCTCGAGGGCGACGACCCGGGCAGCGCGGCCTGGCTGGCCTTGCCGGCCTCCGCCTTCGCGACGGCGTACGCCGGGGTGCGGACCGGGGCCAAGATCGCGCCGCGCAGGAAGGTCGAGACGGCCGTCGTCCTCTCCTTGGTCTTCGTCGGCCGCGTGCTGGCCGCTGTCCGCAGGCAGCCGGCGGCGGAGCGGGGCTGGTCCTTCGTGGCGGCCGGGGCGGTCGGCGCCGCGATCGCTTGCGCCGCGACCCGCCGTTCCGCCGGGAAGCCGTGACGAAGAGCGCGGTCGTCCTGGCCTCGGGGGGGATGGACTCGACGGCGTGCCTGTGGTGGGCGAAGCGCCGCGGCTACCGCCTCTTCGCCCTTTCCGTGGACTACGGCCAGCGCCACCGGCGCGAGCTCGCGTCCGCCCGCCGGGTGGCCGGCTTGGCCGGCGCGCGGCATTTTGAAGTCCGGCTCGACCTGCCGTGGCTCGAGACGAGCTCTCTCGTGAACGCGGCGCGTCCCCTGCCCGACGTCCCGCTGGGCCGGATCGGCCGGGGCGGCATTCCCTCGACGTACGTGCCGGGGCGAAACACCGTCCTTCTCTCCCTCGGCGTGTCCCTGGCCGACGCCGTGGGGGCGGAGGCGGTGGTGACGGGCGCCAACGCGCTCGACTACAGCGGCTATCCCGACTGCCGGCCGTCGTTCCACCGCGCCTTCGAGCGCGTCGCGCGCGAGGGCACCCGGCGCGGCGCCGAGGGAAGGGCGCTGCGGATCGAGGCGCCGCTCCTGCGCCTGGACAAGGCCGGCGTCGTGCGGCTCGCCCGGCGCCTGGGCGCGCCGCTCGCCGAGACCTGGTCCTGCTACCGGGGAGGGCGCCGGCCCTGCGGCGCGTGCGACTCGTGCAAGCTGCGCGCGAAGGGCTTCGCCGGGGCGGGGATCCCCGATCCCGCGGCGCGATGAGGTCGGCGCGCGTCCTCGAGGTGTTCTCCTCGATCCAGGGCGAGGGGCTGCGCCTGGGCGAGCGGCAGGTCTTCGTTCGCTTCGGCGGCTGCAATCTCTGCTGCGACTACTGCGACGAGCCGGCGAGCATCCCCCTGGGCTCGGGCGAGCTATGGGACGAGGAGCGGGTGCGGGAGGCGATCGAGGCGGCCCAGCGGGTCCGGCCGCACGCGTCCGTGTCCTGGACGGGCGGGGAGCCCTTGCTCCACGCCGAGTTCCTGCGGCCCCTTTTGGCCTGGGCTCGCGCGCGCGGCCTCCAGAACTGCCTGGAGACCAACGGCACGCTGCCTTTGGCCCTGAAGTCGGTCGCGGCGCGCCTGGACTGCGTGGCCATGGACGTGAAGCTGCCTTCCGCGACCGGGGTGGAAAGCTGGGGGGCCCATCGGGATTTTCTGAAAGTTCTCCCCGAGCGCACGTTCATGAAGGTGGTGCTCACCGATAAGACCTCCGACGAGGAATGGGAGCGGGTGCTCGAGCTGGCCGCGCCGGCCGGAGTGCCGCTGATCCTGCAGCCCGCCACGCCCCGGCCATCGACGCGGGAGGCCGGCGCGCGGGCGCTGCCCTCGCCGCCGGCGCG
>DATLOS010000197.1:0-3788 GCA_035536155.1 Elusimicrobiota bacterium | reverse complement strand
GGACGGCGTCATCGTGGACTCCCACTTCACCCAGCGCCTGCGCCTGCCGCGCCTGCTGGCCGCGGCCCGCGCCCACCCGGGACAGGTGGGCGTCGGCATCAACGAGCGGGCCGTCGTGGAGTTCGCCGACGGCCAGGTGCGCATCCTCTCCGGCTCCGCCCAGTTCCTGCGCGTCACCGGGCCCGGTCCCGGCGACTACCTCTCCTTCGACATGATCCGCGGCGAGACCTACACCATCCCCGACGGGACCCGGGTCGGGCCGGCGGCGGCGACGTCCGCCTCGCCGCTGCTCGCGGCCGCCCAGACCCAGGTCCGGGACGTCCTCGCGCCCTTCGCCGCCTCGCAGGCGCTCAACGACGAGGCGGCCGTTCGCGCCGCTTTCTAGCGCGCTTTGAGGGTGTAGCCGACCACGCTCATGCGCAGGCGCGGACCCGCGGCGTCGGCGACCGGCAGGACCTCGTGGCTGACGCCGGAGCGCAGGAAGACGCAGCGGTTCGGGGCGGGAAACACCCGCGAACCATCGATGGCGAGCTCCCCGCCCCAGGCCGCGTCCCACTCCTCGTGGACGTAGAAGGCGAAAGTCCCCACAAAGCGGGCATCGTCGTGGGGGCGCAGGCCGCCGCCGCGGGGATAGTGCTTCGGGCCCGCGCCCAGGATCTGCCAGTCCTCCCCGGGCCGGCCCAACTCCGCCTCGAGCTGGGGGAGCGACTCCCGCACCTTCTCTAAGACGGCGTCGAGCGGGGTGCCGGAAGGATAGGGGATTCGATTCCCGATGGCCGCCGCCTCGCCGTCCGCCACGAAGGCTCCGCTGAGGAGGCGCAGCGCGCCCGCGGCCAGCGGCCCGGCCAGCTCGGCGAGCGTCCCCTCCGGGCCGCGTCCGCCGGCGGCCAGCGCGCTGAAGTAGCGGCAGGAGCGCAGGTGCGCGCGCAGGCGCTCGAGGGCGGCCGGCTCCAGCCAGCCGTCGCGGACGATCAGTGGGCGCTCTCTCGTTCGGCGCGCTTCACGCTCGCCTGCCAGAGCTCCCAGTAGCGGCCGCGCCCGTCCCGCAAGAGCTCCTCGTGCGTGCCCACCTGGACCACGCGGCCCGCGTCCATCACCACGATGCGGTCGGCGTCGCGGATCGTCTCCAGGTTATGCGCCACCACGAGCATGGTCGGGCGGTAGCGCCGCAGCGCCGCCTGGACCCTGGCCTCCGTGGCCTTGTCGAGGGCCGACGTCGCCTCGTCGAGGATCAGGATGCGGGCCGTCTTGAGGCGCAGAAGGGCGCGCACGATCGCCACGCGCTGCTGCTGGCCGCCCGAGAGGTTCTCGCCGCGCTCGTTGACCTGGAAGTCGAGGCCCTTCTCCGAGACGAAGTCCTCGGCGCCCGCCGCGCGCACCGCCTCCATGATCTCGTCGTCGGTCGCGCCCTCCGCGCCGTAGGCGAGGTTGTAGCGGAGGGTGTCGGCGAACAGCTCCGGCTGCTGGAGCACCGCCGCCACCTGGCGGGTCCGGCTCGCGCCGCGGAGCTTGCGCACGTCGACGCCGTCGATGAGCACCTGGCCTTCGCTCGCGTCCCAATAGCGCTGCACGAGCTGCAGGAGCGTCGACTTGCCCGAGCCGGTCTCCCCGACCACGGCCACCCGCTCGCCCGGCCGGATGGACAAGGAGACCCCGGTCAGGGCGGTCTTCTCCTTGTCCTTGTCCTTGTACGTCAGGCCCGCGCCGCGGAACTCGATCGCCCCCGGCGCGTCGGCGGGAAGGTCCACCGCGTCCGGCGCGTCGCCGACCGCCGAGGGCTGGTTCAGCCACTCGCGGACGTCCTTGGTCACGCCGTCCGAGGCCTTGAACTCGATCCAGGACGAGGAGATGCCGTCGAAGGCGTCCTTGAGGAACTTGGTGTACATGGTCATCGCCGTGATCTCGCCGATGGTCATGCCGAAGGCGAGCGCGACCAGCCAGGCGCCGGCGATGTAGATGAGGTACTTCGTAAAGAAGTCGGACAGCGAGCTGGTCAGGACGTGGTTCATGGAGCGGGCCCGCGCGTCCGAGCGGCCCACGTCCACGAGAGCCTTGCTCCGGTCCGCGAACCGGCCCGCCTCGACCTTCTCGGCCCCGAAGATCTTGATGATGCGGATGCGGGCGAACATCTCGCGGGCGTAGCGGCCGAGCTCGTCGCGGCGCCTGCCGAACTCCTCATAGATGTGCTCGATCCTCTTGCCGAACAGGCCGCTCAAGATCCCCACGACGGGGATGACGGCGAACACCGCGACGGCGAGCCACCAGTTCGTGGCGACCATCAGCGCCGCGCTGGCGCCGATCATGATCAGGTACTTCACCAGCGGCAGCCGGACCTCGACGTTCTTCTTGGCCACCGACTCGGTGTCGTCCATCACGCGGGTCGCGATGCTCCCCGAGCTGGTGCCCAGATGGAACGAGAGCTCGCGGCCCAGGAGGGCCCGCTGGAGAGCCGTGCGCACGTCGCGCAGGAAGCGGGCGTTGAGCGCGCCGAGGGTCGTCGAGAAGTGCCGGGCTATGAGCGGCCCGATGAGCGCCAGCGACAGGACCCCCGCGGTGAGCCAGCGCAGGAGCACGACGCTCCCTTGCCCGCTCGCCACGGCTTGACCCATGTCGAGCGAGCGGCCGAGGAGGTTCGCCAAGGCGAGCCCGACGAGGGAGTTCGCCAGCAAGAGCCCGAAGGCCAGGAACATCAGGGGCCGCTGGCGCCGCAGGATCGGCCGGACCTCCGGGTCGCCGAAGATGAGCTCGCGCGCTATCCGCGCCAGGCCGGCGAGCCAACGCTTGACGGCGGCGACCGCGGCGAGGAACTCCCGCGTCACCAGGCGCCGGGCTCCGGGAAGCTGGGCGATAAGGGCGCGCAGCTCGCCCACGCCGCGGTCGCGGTGCGCGGCCTCGTGGAGGGCCAAGAAGGCTCGGGAATGCTCGGGGAGGGAGGCGAAGACGCCCTCGGGCTTATCCAAGGACGAAGGCGTGGCCAGCGGGTGGGTCAACGCGCGCCACAGGGTCGGTCCCCGGGGGCCTGCCGACTCGATCGTCGCCAGGTAGCGCCGCGCCGCGATCCCGCCGCGAACGCCCGTCAGGACGTACGCGAGGCCCGCGTGCGCCAGGAACGCGGAGCCGACGGCGACCGCGAACGCGGCCGCGACGGGCAGCGCGGAGGCCGCGAGCGCGCTCCAGATCAAGGCCCCGGCAGCCGTCCACAGCGCGGCGCCGAAGCCGAGCTGGCCCAGCGCGCTCGTGGCGGGCTCGGCGGGGGCGGCGCCCGCCTTCGACTCCTTCTCCTGCGCGGCGTAGAGGCCGGCGTAGAGGCCGCCGCGGGCCAGGAGCTCCGCGTGGGTGCCCTGCTCGGCCACGACGCCGTCCTTCAGGAAGAATATCGTGTCGGCGTCCTGGACGGTGGAGAGCCGGTGCGCGACGACCAGCGTGGTCAAGGCGCGGTCGCCGGCGTTCTCCAGGTGCCGCATGGCCTCGAGGAACTCGCGCTCGGACTGGTAGTCCAACGCCGAGGTCGCCTCGTCCAGGATCAGCAGGCTGGGGTTGCGGGCCAGGGCGCGGGCCAGCGCGATCTTCTGCTTTTGACCGCCGGAGAGGTCCCCGCCGCCCTCGGCGATCTCGGTGTCCAAGCCCTTGGGGAAGCGCTTCTCGTCGGCGATCAGCCGGTCCACCATGGAGAGGTGGAGCGCCCGGTCCAGGTCCTCGGGGCGAACCGCGCCCGCACCGTAAAGTATGTTCTCGCGCAGGGTGCCGCGGAAAAGCGAGGCGGACTGCGGGACCACGCCGACCCCCGC
>DATLOS010000196.1:0-4725 GCA_035536155.1 Elusimicrobiota bacterium | reverse complement strand
CACGGCAACCGCGCCGCCTCGAGCCGGGCCGGGAGCGCGGACGTCCTCGAGGAGCTGGGCGTGCCCTTGGACCTGCCTCCGGCCGCCGCGGCGCGGGCCATCGAGGAGACCGGCTTCGCCTTCCTGTTCGCGCCGCGCTACCATCCCGCCCTGGCCGCCGTCGCCGGCCTGCGCAAGGCGCTGGGCGTGCGCACGGTGTTCAATCTCATGGGCCCGCTCTTGAACCCGGCGGGCGCCCGCCGGCAGGTCGTCGGCGTGTTCGACGAGAGCCTGCTCGAGCTCTACGCCGAGGTGCTGATCGATCTCGGCGCGGAGAGCGCGATGGTCGTGCGCGCGGAAGACGGGATGGACGAGCTCAGCCTTTGCGCCCCGACGCACGTCTGCTGGGCCGAGCGCGGCCGTCCGCCGCGGCGCGAGCGGATCGCGCCCGAGGACGCGGGGCTCCGGCGCGCGGCGACGGGGTCCCTGCGCGGCGGCTCGGCGGCGGAGAACGCCAAGGCGCTGGTGGCGCTGCTTCTCGGCGAGGCCGGCCCTCGGGCCGACGCCGTCGCGCTCAACGCGGGCGCGGCCCTCCTCGTCTCCGGCCTCGCCAAGGACTTGCGCGAGGGCGTCGCCTTGGCGCGGGAGAGCCTCGCGTCGGGCGCGGCCCGCAAGGTGCTGGCGCGCGCGCGCAAGGCGGGCGAGAAGGCCCGCAAGTGAGCGAGAACATCCTCGAGAAGATCGGCAAGACCGCCAAGCTCCGCGTGGAGCGGGAGAAGGCGCGCATGCCCGCCGACGGCCTCAAGGCGATGGCGCTGGCCTCGCGCCGGCCGCACGACTTCATCGGGCCCCTGCGGGCGGGCGGGCCGCGGATCATCGCGGAGGTGAAGCTGGCCTCGCCCTCGGAAGGCGAGATGGGCAAGGACCTGGATCCCGTGGCCATCGCCCGCGAGTACGCGGCGGCCGGGGCGTCGGGCATCTCGGTCCTCACCGAGCCGGACTTCTTCCGCGGCCGACTCGCCCACCTGACCTCCGTCCGGGAGGCGGTGAAGACGCCGCTCCTCATGAAGGACTTCCTGGTCGACGAGTACCAGATCTTCCAGGCGCGCGTGTTCGGGGCGGACTGCGTCCTGCTCATCGCGGCCCTGCTCAAGGAGCGGCTGGAGGAGATGCTCGAGTCCGCGGCCGCGATGGGGCTCGGCGTCTTGGTCGAGGTCCACGACGAGTGGGAGCTCGAGGCCGCTCTGGGGCTCGACGCCAAGCTCGTGGGCGTCAACAACCGCGACCTCAAGAGCCTGCGCGTGGACCTCGAGGTCTCGCGCAAGCTCGCGCGCCTGGCGAAGGGCTCCGGCGCGACCATGGTCTGCGAGAGCGGGATCAAGAACCGCGCCCAGATCGACGAGCTCCACGCCCTCGGCTACTCCGCGTTCCTGGTCGGCACCGCTCTCATCAAGAGCGGGCGCCCCGGCGACGCGCTCCGAGAGCTCCTGCGCAAGAGGCTCCATGGCTGAGATGCGCGTGAAGTTCTGCGGCATCACGCGGGCCGAGGACGCGGCCGCCGCGGCGGCCGCGGGGGCTTGGGCGATCGGCATGATCTTCGCGGAGAGCCCGCGCCGTCTCGACGCCGCGCAGGCGCGGTCCGTGGCGGCGGCGGTGCCCGCGGGGGTGCTCAAGGTGGGCGTTTTCTCCGGCCAGAGCCTCGAGGAGATGCGCGAGCTCGGCGAGGAAACCGGCCTCGACCTCTATCAGCTCCACGACGGCGGCGACGAGGAGCTCGTGGAGGAGCTGGGCGCGGAGCGCTGCATTCAGGCCGCTTCCCTGCGCGACGCGGCCTCGGTCGAGCGCGCGGTCGGGCTGCCCGCCCGCTTCGCCCTCCTGGACCGGCCCCGCCAGGGCGCGATCGCCGAGGGCGCCGCCGTGGACCGGACGCTGGCCGCCGAGGTGGCGCGCCGCCGCCCCCGCGTGATCTTGGCCGGCGGCCTCACGCCGGAGAACGTCGCCGAGGCCGTGCGGCGGGTGCGGCCGTGGGCGGTGGACGTCTCGAGCGGCGTCGAGCGCGCGCCGGGCGTCAAGGACGCGGCGAAGCTGCGGGCTTTCGCCGAGGCCGCGCGGGAAGGGGCGCGATGAGCGCCGGGCGTTTTGGAAAATTCGGGGGGCGCTACGCGCCCGAGACCTTGATGGGGCCGCTCCGGGAGCTCGAGGCGGCTTTCAAGGAATTTTGGAGGGACCGCGGCTGCCGGGCGGAGCTCGACCGCCGCCTCAAGGACTTCGTCGGCCGCCCCACCGCGCTGACCTTCGCCGAGCGCTTGTCCGCGGCCTGGGGCGTGCGGGTCTACCTGAAGCGCGAGGATCTCGCCCACACCGGCGCGCACAAGATCAACAACGCCTTGGGCCAGGCGCTGTTGGCGAAGCGCATGGGCAAGCCGCGGATCATCGCGGAGACGGGCGCGGGCCAGCACGGCGTCGCGACGGCGACCGCGTGCGCGGCGCTGGGACTCAAGTGCCGCGTCTACATGGGCACCGTGGACATGGAGCGCCAGGCGCTCAACGTCTTCCGCATGCGCCTCCTGGGCGCCGAGGTGGTCGGCGTGTCCTCGGGCAGCCGCACCTTGAAGGACGCGGTGAACGAGGCCATGCGGGACTGGGTGGCGAACGTCAAGGACACGCACTACGTCCTGGGCTCGGCCCTCGGGCCCCACCCGTTTCCCACGATCGTGCGCCAGTTCCAGGCCGTCATCGGGCGCGAGGCGCGCCGCCAAATCTTGGCCGCCGAAGGGCGCCTGCCCGACACGATCGTCGCCTGCGTCGGCGGCGGCTCGAACGCGATCGGGATGTTCTCCGGCTTCGTCCGCGACCGTAAAACCGCGCTCATCGGGGTGGAAGCGGGCGGGCTCGGAATCGGAACGGGCAAGCACGCCGCGCGCTTCGCTCCCGGCCGCTCGGGCGGGCGGCCCGGCGTGCTCCACGGCACCTATACGTTCGTCCTCCAGGACGAGCACGGCCAGATCCGCGACACCCACAGCGTCTCGGCCGGCCTCGACTACGCCGCCGTGGGCCCCGAGCACGCCGGGCTCTTCGCCTCGGGGCGCGCGCGCTACGTATCGGTCACGGACAAGGAAGCGCTCGACGCATTGGATCTTCTCTGCCGCATGGAAGGGATCCTGCCCGCCTTGGAGAGCTCGCACGCGATCGCCTACGCCGCGAAGCACGCGCGGACGATGAAGAAGGGCTCGCTCCTATTGATCAACCTCTCCGGCCGCGGAGACAAAGACGTGGAGTCGGTGCGCAAGGCCAGGGGGGAGCGATGACCCTGCGGGCGGTCATGGATGCCCGCCGGGCGCGGGGCCGCGCGGCCTTCATCCCCTATCTCACCGCGGGCGATACGTCGCTGGCCGCAACGGGGCGCATATGCGGAGCGCTTCGCCGCGTCGGCGCCGACATCGTGGAGCTGGGCGTGCCCTTCTCCGACCCCATCGCCGACGGCCCGGTGAACCAGCGCGCGGCCGAGCGGGCCTTGCGCTCGGGAACGACGCTCGCCGGGATCCTGGATTTCGCCGCCGCGGGCGGCGGCGCAGGCATCCCCGCCGTGCTGTTCACCTATCTCAACCCGATCTTGGCGATGGGGCTCGAGGCGTTCGCCCGCAGGGCCAAGCTGTCGGGCATCGCGGGGGTGCTGGCGGTGGACCTCCCGCCCGAGGAGGCCGGCGAATACCGGCGCGCCCTGACTAAGGCGGGGCTCGAGACCATCTTCCTCGCGTCCCCGACCACGAGCGCCGAACGTTTGCGCGCGGTGGGCGCGGCCTCCACGGGCTTCGTTTACTGCGTCTCCCGGCTCGGCGTCACCGGGGCGCGGGCCTCGATGGCCTCCGGCCTGGAGGCCGAGGTGGCGCGCGTGCGCCGAGCCGTCCGGCGGCCCGTCGCGGTGGGCTTCGGCATCTCGACGCCCGCGCAGGCCGGCGCCGTCGGCCGCTTCGCCGACGGCGTGGTGGTGGGCAGCGCCATCGTCCGCCTTATAGAGGAAGCGCCCTCCAAGGCGCCGGCGCGCGTGGAGAGATTCGCGCGGAGCATGGTCGCGGCCATGGAGAAGTCGGCATGAATGAGCTCGAGCGCCTGCGCGCCCGGATCGACGCCCTCGACGCGAAGATCGTGTCCCTCCTCAACCGGCGCGCCGTGGCCGTGCGCGCGGTGGGCGAGTTCAAGCGCGAGCGCGGCCTGCCGGTCCTGGACGCGAGCCGCGAGCGGCGGATCTACGAGCGGCTCCGCGGGCTCTCCAAAGGCCCGCTGCGGCCGGACGACGTGGAGAGGATGTTCCGGGCTCTCATCGCCGAATACCGCCGCTTCGAGGCGGTCGCGCCGGCGGGTCCGGCCAGGAATCCGGCGTCTCCGCGGGCCAGCGTCGCGATCGTCGGGATGGGCCTGATCGGCGGCTCGCTCGCCAAGGCGCTGCGTCGCTCGGGAAAGTGGCGGGTCATCGGGCTTCCGGGACCGCGCGTGCGCGCGAACCGCGAGCTGCGCGCGGCGGCGCACGTCCTGGCAGCCGACCCGGCGGCCGCCTTGACGGCGGACCTGGTGGTTCTGGCCGCCCCGCTCGCCGCGATCGAGCGCTTTATAAAGGAGTGGGGCCCGCGCGCGCGGCCGGGGAGCGTGTGGACCGACGTCGGCAGCGCGAAGGAAAGCGTGCTCCGGGCGGCCCGGGCGCACCTCGCTCCCGGAGCCGAGTTCGTGGGGGGGCATCCGATGGCGGGC
>DATLOS010000195.1:0-2493 GCA_035536155.1 Elusimicrobiota bacterium | reverse complement strand
TGCGCTCGGGCGTCCTGCTCGCGGTCGCCTTCGTCGAGATCCTGCCCGAGGCCTGGTCGCTCAACCCGAGCACCGCCGGCTGGGGCGCCCTGGCCGCCTTCGCCTTCCTCTTCCTGCTCGGCAGCGTCGCGATGCTCGACTGCTGCCCCGAGTACCTGGAGAACTGCTCGGTCCACCTCCTGACCGGCTCGGCGCTGGCCGCGCTTCTCCTGCATTCGCTCATCGACGGCCTCAACCTCGCCGCCGCCTTCTCGGCGGGCGGCCTGGCCGGCGCCGCGGTGGGGACCGCCTTGGCGCTCCACAAGCTGGCCGACGGCTTCACCCTCACCTCGCTCCTGTCCCAGAACGGCTACGCCCGAAAGGCGACCCTCGGCGTCCTCGTCCTCGCCTCGATCGCGACCCCGGCCGGCTGCCTGCTGGGCCGCGTCGGGATCGCGGCCATGCCCGCGCCGGTCCTGGCCGCGCTCCTCGGCTTCGCCGGCGGCTCCTTCATCTACGTGGGCGCGGCCGACATCGTGCCGCGCCTGCACCGCCGCGGCGAGGACCGCTGGGAGCTGGCTTTTTTCGCCGCGGGGCTCGCGGTCATGACCGCGCTCAAGAGGGGCGCATGACGCTCGCGGAGATGATCGCGCAGTTCAAGTCCTACGCCCCCCACGTGGACACCGCCATGCTGGAGCGCGCCTGGGAGTTCTCCCAGAAGGCCCACGCCAACCAGGAGCGCGCCTCGGGCGAACACTACTTCGTGCACTGCTCGGCCGTGGCCCAGAGCCTGGTCGAGTCCCGCCTCGATCTGCCCACCGTCTGCGCCGGGCTCCTCCACGACGTGATCGAGGACACCCCGATCACCGCGGCGGACCTCGCCAAGGAGTTCGGCCTCGAGATCACGCGCATGGTGGAGGGCGTGACCAAGCTCGACTCCCTGCAGTTCTCCTCGCTCGACGAGGTGCAGGCCGAGAACTGGCGCAAGATGATGCTGGCCACGGCCCAGGACATCCGCGTCATCCTCATCAAGCTCTTCGACCGGCTGCACAACATGAAGACGCTCAACTACCTGAGCGAGGAGCGCCAGAAGCGGATCGCGCAGGAGACGCTCACGCTCTACGCGCCGCTCGCGCATCGCCTGGGCATGTTCCGGCTCAAGAGCGAGCTCGAGGACCTGGCCTTCATGTACATCCACCCGAAGGAGTACGCCGAGCTCGACGAGCAGATCAAGGCCATGAACTCGGGGCGCGAGATCACGCTCGCCAACTTCAAGAGCGTGCTCGAGCGCAAGCTCGACAACACCGGCATCCCCCGGCGCATCCTGGCGCGCTCCAAGAGCCTCCTGTCGATCTATCAGAAGATGCAGCGCCAGAAGAAGCCGTTCGACGAGATCCAGGACGCCCTGGGCGTGCGCATCATCACGGACTCGATCGCCAACTGCTACGCGCTCCTCGGCCTCGTCCACACCGAGTTCAAGCCGGTGGCGGGCACCTTCACGGACTACATCTCGGTGCCCAAGCTCAACCTCTACCAGAGCCTGCACACGACCGTGATGAGCCCGAACGGGGACCTCATCGAGATCCAGATCCGGACCGAGGAGATGCACCGCACCTCGGAGTACGGCATCGCCGCGCACTGGCGCTACAAGATCGGCGAGCAGGCCAAGGACCTCCATCTCGAGGAGAAGCTCAACTGGCTGCGGCAGTGGATCGAGTGGCTCCAGGACCTGAAGAGCCCGCGCGAGTTCCTGGAGAGCCTCAAGACCGACCTCGAGCTCCACCAGGTCTTCGTGTTCACGCCGGCCGGCGAAGTTAAGCCGCTTCCCGCCGGCGCGACCCCGCTCGACTTCGCTTTCGCCGTCCACACCGACATCGGCATGGCCTGCGTGGGCGCCAAGGTCAACAACAAGATGGTGAAGCTCGACTACGAGCTGCGCTCCGGCGACATCTGCGAGATCGTCACCCGCAAGGGCTCGGCGCCGAAGAAGGACTGGCTCACCGTCGTGAAGACGGCCCGGGCGAGGTCGAAGATTCGACATTACCTCCGGGAAAAAGGTATCGTCGCGTAAGGAGCCGGGATGACCGTGACCGAATTTCTAAAGGACAACGTCCCCTTCCTGCAGGGCCTCACCGAGGAGCAGGCGGGCGCGCTGGCGCGCGCCGCGGAGCAGCTCCCCTTCAAGAAAGGCCAGACCGTCATCTTCCAGGGCTCCACCGTCGACGGCCTGCACGTGGTCGCCTCCGGCCAGGTCAGCGTCATGATCCGCCCGGACAAGGGCAGGAAGGAGATGCTCCAGGTCGCCCTGCTCGGGCCTGGCGACGTGTTCGGCGAGTCCTCGATCGTGGAGTTCACCACCGCCGCCGCGACCATCAAGAGCGCCGCGGACGACACCTTGGTCTTCATGATCCCGGAGAGCGTCTTCACCAGCCTCCTGGAGTCCGACGAGGCCCTGCGCGAGCGCACCCTCGCCCTCATCGCGGCCCGGCGCAAGGGCCGCCAAGACGCGAACAC
>DATLOS010000194.1:0-2243 GCA_035536155.1 Elusimicrobiota bacterium | reverse complement strand
ATGAGACTCCCGCTTGTCCTGCTGCTCGCCGCCGCGCCCGCGCCCCTGCGCGCCCAGACCCTCGAGAACGCCGTCCTGGCGACGGCCCCGAACGTCCCCCCGCCGGTAGCCCGCAAAGCCCCCGCGGTCGTCTCGGTGAAGCTCGAGACCAAGGAGGTGCTCGGGTCGCTGATGGAAGGCCTCGAGAGGCCGACGCAATACCGCTTCTGGACCTTCAACGGCACCGTGCCCGGCCCCTTCATCCGCGTCCGCGAAGGCGACACCCTCGACCTCACGCTCACGAACCCCGCGGAGAGCACGATGGCCCACAACATCGACCTCCACGCGGTGACCGGCCCCGGCGGCGGCGCGGCGCTCACCTTGGCCAAGCCGGGCGAGACCTCCCACGCGCGCTTCAAGCTGCTGGTCCCCGGCCTCTACGTCTACCACTGCGCGGCGCCGCCCGTCTCCGACCACATCGCCAACGGAATGTACGGCCTCATTTTGGTCGAGCCGCAAAAGCCCCTGCCCCCGGTCGACCGGGAGTTCTACGTGCTCCAGTCCGAGTTCTATACCAAGGAAGAGATGGGCACCGAGGGGCCCGTGAGCTACGACCCGGTCAAGGCCGCGGCCGAGACCCCGACCTACGTCGTCTTCAACGGCAAGCACGGCGCGCTCATGGAGGAGGGCGCCTTGAAGGCCAAGGTGGGCGAGCGCGTGCGCGTCTACTTCGGCAACGCCGGCCCCAACAAGGTCTCCTCCTTCCACATCATCGGGACGATCTTCGACAAGGTCTACCGCGAGGGCGGCGTGCTGTCGGAGCCGGAGCGCGGCGTGCAGACGACCTTGGTGCCGGCCGGCGGCGCCGCCATCGTCGAGTTCGGCCTCAAGGTCCCGGGCAACTACACGCTCGTCGACCACGCCATCTTCCGCCTGGAGAAAGGCGCGGTCGGCCTGCTCACGGCCGAGGGAGCCGCGGCGCCGGACGTCTACGGCTCGGTAAAATGAAACCGCGCCTGGCGCTGTTGCTGGCGGCGGCCGCATTGCCGGCGCCGGCCATGGGAGCGTCGGTGGAGGTCCATCCCTACGGCTTCCTCATGGCCAATTACGCCCAGGCCTGGGGGCGGGCCAACGCCGCCGACGTCCCGACCCAGGCGGTTTCCGGCGGCGTGAGCGCGGCCTCGAACCAGAACACCTCGCTGTTCACGGCCCGGCAGTCGCGCATCGGCTTGGGCTTGAGCGGCGGAAAAGGGCCGTGGGACTCGGACCTGAGCGGCGTGCTCGAGGCCGACTTCTTCGGCCCGCGCAACAGCGGCAGCTCGTCCTCGGACGCGCTCGCCGCCGCGCCGCGCCTGCGCCTCGCCTATATCCAGGCCAGGCGCGGCGACGACGTCGTGGTCTTCGGGCAGGACTGGATCAAGGCCTTCGCCCCGCTCAACCCGACGTCGCTCGCGCACACCGGCACCGCGCCGTTGAGCAACTCCGGCAATCTCTGGAACCGGATCCCGCAGCTGCGCTGGGACCGGGCCTGGGGCCTGCCGCGCGCATGGGCGATCAACACCAAGCTGGCCTTGGTGCGCTCCTTCACCGGCGACGAAACCGGCCGCACCGCGACCGCGGGCGGGACGACCTTCGCCGTCCCGGCGTCGCTCGACACCGCCGGCTCCGGCGAGTTCTCCGGAGGGCCGGCGTACCAAGCCCTCGTCGAGCTCGACAAGACGGCGGCGGGGCGGCATTTCGTGGCCGGCCTCTCCGGTCAATACCTGCGGGAGACCTTCAACGCCGCCTTGCCCCCGCCCGGCGGCGCGAGCAACAACCAGGTGGCGGGCTGGCTCGTCGCCGCGCACTTCAGCCTGCCCTTCCACCCCCTCTTCGAGCTCTCCGGCGAGGCGTTCTACGGCCACGGCAACCAGAACGTGAACGGGCTGGGCTCGGTCTACAGCGACCTGGGCTCCGTGCGGCAGTCCCAGGTCCGCGGGGGCTGGGCGCAGGCCGCGGCGCGGGCGCGGCCGGACCTGCGCTTCGACGTCATGGCGGGCTTCGAGGACGTGGACCAGACCGGGCTCGCCGTCGCCAGCATCTACCGCAACGAGGCCATGGCGCTCAACGCGATCTGGGACGCCTCCCCCGAGCTCGCGCTCTCCGTCGAGCTCGGGCGCATCCACTCCTACTACGTGGCCGCCTTGGCCGGAGACTCGGAGAATCTCGGCTTCGCCGCCCAATACAAGTTCGGAGGCAAGCTATGAGCAAGCTCCCCGCGGGCG
>DATLOS010000193.1:0-5261 GCA_035536155.1 Elusimicrobiota bacterium | reverse complement strand
CGACCCGAGGATCATCGAGGCGATCGGGAAGACCCTGGACCTCGAGGGTTCTTACGAGACGAGGGCGACCGCCGACCCCGCCAAGGCCCTTCCCCTCGCGATCCAGTACAAGCCCGACCTCATCCTCCTGGACGTGCGCCTTCCGGGCGGGGACGGCCGCATGGTCCTCAAGACCCTGAAAGAGAACGTCCTCACGCGCCGCATCCCCGTGATCTTCCTGACCGGGATGTCCAGCGAGGGCGACAAGGTCTTGGGCTTGAACCTCGGTGCCGACGACTACGTGGTCAAGCCGTTCGGCGCGATGGAGCTCCTGGCCCGCATGCGCGCCGTGCAGCGGCGCTCCGCCCCGGACGCGCCGGCCCGAGGAGTCGTGGAGGCCGGCGGGCTGGTCCTCGACGCCGAGAACCGCACCGTTTCCCTCGACGGGAAGGCGCTGCGCCTGCAGCCCAAGGAGTTCGAGGTGCTCTATCTTCTGGCGTCCAACCCCGGGCGCTCGCTCACCCGCAGCTACCTCATCGAGAACTCCTCCTCGTACGGCATGCCGATCTCGACGCGGAGCCTGGACACCCACATCAAGAACCTGCGCAATAAGCTGGGAGCGAAGGCCGCCTTGATCGAGACCCTCCCGAAGCTGGGCTACCGCTTTCTCGCCGCATGAGCGCGTCCGCCGGTCCCGACCGACGGGGCATCTACTTCGCGTTCCAGGGCCTCCTCATGGCGGTGCTCATCCTTCTGCTCGTCTATGGAGCGCGCTCCAAGGAGACCGGCAGCCACATGGCCCTGGTCTTGTCGACCTTCCTCGCCTCACTGGCCTTCCTCCGGATCGCCCCGGGGCGCGTCCTCACCAACTGGTGGGTCCAGTCCGGCATCTTCCTCTGCGACATCCTGGTCGCGGCGGTGATCCTGCACTGGACCGGCACCGGCTCGGACCTCTACCTGATCTACCTCCTCATCATCTTCGGCACCGCCCTGACCCGGAACCTGGCGCAGACCTTCGCCCTCACGGTCGCGGCGTCGCTCCTCTATCTGGCCCCGCTGACCTTCCCCCGCGGGGGCGTGGCCGCCGACGAAGGCTACTGGCTGCGCCTCCTCTTCCTCTGGATCTCCGCGAGCCTCCTCGCCATCCTGGCGCGCGACAGCGGCCAGGCCCGGCGAGAGGAGGAGCGCAAGTATCAGGAGCGCATCATCCAGTTCGAGCGCCTCGCCACGCTGGGCCAGATGGCCGGGGAAGTGGCCCACCGGATCAAGGCCCCGCTCACGACCATCCTGGTCAACGCGGAGGTGCTCAGCCACCGCCTGGCCAAGTCCGACCGCGCGCTCAAGGAGCTCGAGCAGATCCGCGACGAGGTGGGGCGCTGCAAGGAGATCCTCAAGAGCCTCCTCGATCTCGGCCGCATCGAGGAGATGGACTTCTCGCCGGTGGACCTGCGCGATCCCTTGCGCCAGGCCTTGCGCTCGGTCTCGCCCCAGGCCGAGCGCACGGGCCTGCGCGTGATCGCGCCCAAGGCCCCGCAGCCGGTCATGACCATGGGCGACACCTCTCTCCTCTTCGAGGCGGTGCTCGCCGTCCTGCAGAACGCCGTGGAGGCCGGCCGCCAGGGCGGCACGATACGGGTCGCTCTCGCGCCGTTCCATCGCCGCCGCTGGTGGCCGGCCGCGCAGGAGGCGCGGGGATTTCACGAGATATCGGTCGAGGACGACGGGACGGGGATCGCCCCGGCGGACCTCGAGGCGGTGTTCCGCCCCTTCTTCACGACCAAGGGCAGCGCGGGCAGCGGACTGGGGCTGTCCGCGGCGCTGCGCATCCTGCAGAAGCACAACGGCGGCATCGAGGCCTTCAGCGAGGGGCGCGGACGGGGCGCGCGCTTCGTCCTGCGCCTGCCCGCGCTCGACCGCCGCCCCCGCCGCCGCTCGGCGGCGGCGTCCGCCTAGCCCTTTCCGATCTGCGACAGCTGGAAGATGGGCATGAAGATCGAGAGCACGATCACGCCCACGATGCCTCCGATGAACACGACCATGATGGGGTCGATGATCGACGTGAAGCGGCGCGTGAACTGCTCGATCTGCTCGCGGTAGAACACCGAGAGCGTGCCCAGGATGTCGGGGAGCTTTCCGGACTCCTCACCCATCCACATCATCTCGGTCACGAGAGGCGGGAAGACCCCCGACTTCTTGAACGCCGCGGAGATCGACTTTCCGGTGGCGACGTCGCTCTTGACCGCGCGCAGCGCCGACTGGAAGATCTTGTTCGACGCGAAGACTCCTTCGAGGACCGCGATGGCGTTGAGGATGCTGACGCCGCTCTCGATGAGGGTCGAGAGGGTGGTGAGGAGGCGCTCGACCTGGATGTTCTTCATGAAGGTCCCGAAGAATGGGACGCCGAACATGAAGCGCGCCTTGGTGTACTGCCCCGCCTCGGTCGCCAGGTAGCCCTTCAGGAGGAAGATGCCCGCGAAGATGGCGATGACGATAATGGGCAGGTTGTGCACCAGCATGTTCGATATGAAGATGATGAAGGCGGTCAGCGGAGGCAGCTTCAAGTTGAAGCTGTGGAAGATGTCGGCGAACGTCGGCACGATCTTGATGATGAAGAACGCCAGCACGCCCATGGAGATCGTGAACAGCACCGCCGGGTAAGCGAGCGCCGTGATGACCTTGGCCTTGAGGTCCTCCTGGGACTGCATGTAGGCCGAGATCTGCTTGAGGGCCTTGGGCAGCTGTCCGCCCATCTCGCCGGCCTGGATCAGGGAGATCCAGAGCGTGTCGAAGACCTGGGAGTGCTTCTCCATCGCCTTGTGGAGCGAGGAGCCGCTCGCCACGTCGCGCGTGACCATGCCGATGGCGTGCTTGAGCGCCACGTTCTCGGAGTGCTCGGACAGAAGGGAGAGCGCGCGCACCAGCGGGACGCCGCCGTTGAGGAGCGTGGCCAGCTGCTCGCCGAAGAATACCAGGTCGCGGCCGCCGACCTTGCCGCCCCCGGAGATGCGGGACATGCCCCCCTTCGCCGCGCCGCGCTCGGCCTGGATGGAGAGGATGAAGTAGCCCTTGTTCTGGAGGGCGGTTATCGCCTCGTTCTCGTCGGAGGCGTCGAGGGCGCCGGAGCTGGTGTCTCCCTTGCTGTCCTGCACGGTGTATACGAATCGTCCCATGAGAGCTCTCCTTGCCCCGTTCAGTCGCCGATAGTCACGGCCGTCACTTCCTCCGCCGTGGTGAGCCCCTGCAGCACCTTGCGCCAGCCGCTGGCGCGCATGTTCCAATAGCCCGCCTGCGCGCCGATGTTCTTGAGGGCGATCATGTCGCCGCTGTGCTTGTAGATGCCCTCGCGCATCGCCTGGTTGATGAAGTAGACCTCGTAGATGGCCCGGCGTCCCATGTAGCCGGTCTTGGCGCACTTGTCGCAGCCGACGGCCTTATAGAACGACAGATTGCTGGTGTCGGGAGGCGGCTTCAGCTGGGACTCCGCCACGGCCAGCGCCAGCTCGGCGGGCGTGGGCTTATAGGCCTGCTTGCAGGTCGTGCAGAGAATGCGGACCAGGCGCTGCGCGGCGACGAGGCGCAGGGTCGAAGCCAGCATGAAGGGCTCGATGCCCATGTCGACCAAGCGCACCACCGCCTCGAGGGCGCTGTTGGTGTGGAGCGTCGAGAGGACGAGGTGGCCCGTCAGGGCCGCGCGCAGGCAGGTCTCCGCGGTTTCCTTGTCGCGGACCTCGCCGACGAGGATGACGTCGGGGTCCTGGCGCAGGAAGGAGCGCAGCGCCGAGGCGAACGTGAGCCCGATGCTCGAGCGCACTTGGACCTGGTTGATGCCTTCCAGCTTGAATTCGACGGGGTCCTCGATCGTCATGAAGTTCATCGAGGGGCTCTTGATCGTGTTGAGCACCGTGTAGAGCGTCGTCGTCTTACCGGAGCCGGTCGGTCCGGTGAGGAAGATGAGGCCGTGGGCCGCCTGGGAGGCCTCCAGGAAGTCCGCCTGCTGCTTGGGCTCGAAGCCGATCTTCTCGATGTTCAAGTCGACCGCGCCTTTGTCGAGCAAGCGCATGACGACCTTCTCGCCGAAGACCGTGGGGCAGATCGAGACGCGCAAGTCGATGATGCGGTTCTGCACCTTCATCGAGAAGGCGCCGTCTTGGGGAAGCCGGCGCTCGGCGATGTCGAGCTTGGAGACGATCTTGATGCGGCTGACCATCGCCATGAAGTCCTTCTTCTGCGGGGGCGTGCGCTCGTAGAGGTCGCCGTCGATGCGGAAGCGCAGCATCACGCGCTCGTCGTAGCGCTCCAGGTGGATGTCGGAGACGCGCTGGCGGACCGCCTCCTTCAGGACCGCGTTGAGCAGGGCGACGACCTCGCCGCCGCGGGCCTCGGCCACGTCCTTGTCGAGGTCGAGGCGCTCGGTCGCGCCCATCTCCTCCTCGGCCTTCTCCTCCTTCTGCTCCCCCGTCGACTCCATGACCTTGTCGATGAGGCTGGTGCCGGAGGAGGAGTAGAACTCGTCGATGGTCTTGATAATCTCGGCCTTGGTCGAGATGAAAGGCTGGATCTCGAGCCCGGTCATCATGCGCAGGTTGTCGAGAACCAGGAGGTTTTCGGGCTCGGCCAAGGCGACGGCCAAGGTCTTATCCTCGAGAAACAGAGGCAGGAGCACGTTCTCGCGCGCGAAGCGCTCGTTGACGACCATGTCGAGCTTCTGGCCCTTCTCCGGGCGCAGGATCTTGTTTTCCCTCGACGCGTAGGGGACGTTGAGGAGCTTGGAGACGGCGAGCGCGATGTCGGTCTCCTTGGCGAAGCCGAGCTTCACCACCGCCTCGCCCAGGCCGCAATGGGCCTGGGCTTGGAGCTTCTGGGCTTTCTGCAGCTTGTCCATGTCGATGAGGCCGCCCTGGATCAAGATGTCGCCCAGCTGCATTTTCTGTTGGGGCATAAGGGTTATTCCCGCCAAAGTATAACGGGCTTCACCTTCTTGTCAAGCCGCGTCAGCGGCCGGCTCCAACGATGGCCTTCGCCTGGCCGTTGTTGGGGTCGAGCTCGAGGACGGCGCGGGCCTGCTCCTGGGCCTGCGCGGGGCGGCCGGTCTTCAGGTAGGCGACCGCCAGGTTCAGACGGATGGGGACGTTCCGAGGCTGGCCCTGCGCCGCGCGCTCGAGTATGCGCGCGGCCGCGGCGGGGTCTCCGGCGGCGAGCTCCAGGGTCCCGGCGTAGAACTGGCAGGCGGGCGATTCGGGGAAGGCCCCGAGGAGGCCGCGCGCGAGCGAGAGGGCCCGCGG
>DATLOS010000192.1:0-2248 GCA_035536155.1 Elusimicrobiota bacterium | reverse complement strand
ATCCCCACGAGGTCCGCCTCGACGCGGTCCGGGAGCTCCTGGACGCCCTCGTCGTAGACGCGGGTCTCGAAGCCGAGCTCGTCCGGGACCAGCGCCGCGAGCGTGGTCAAGGTCAGGGGCGAGGCGCGCAAGGTGCGGCGGAAGATCCCGGTCTTGTGCCGGTAGAGCGGCCCCTTGGGCGAGATCAGCGCCAGCTTACGCGGCAACGGCCAGCTCCTCGCCCAAGAGCCGAAGGACGGCGCCCAGCACCGCTCGGGCGGTCGCCTCGGGACGCATGTAGTGGTCCGAGCCCCACACCGGATAGACCCGCCCGGGCAGCGCGCCCTCGTCGCCCAGCACGATGAGCCCGTCGTTGGGCCCCAAGGGCGCGCAGAGGCGGTGGCAGCGGCGCGAGAGGAAGTTCTCCAGGTGCGCCTCGAGCGGAAAGCCGGCGAGGCTGACCACGGGAAGCCCGGCGGGCAGGCGCAGCGCGGCGGCGAGCGGGTTTCCCGGGCCGCGGCGCAGATCCGACACGAAGTCGATCGGCTTGCCCTGCAAATACGTCACCGAGCGATAGAAGAGCCCTACGATCGGGTCGTCGAGCATCCAATCCGACACGGGCGAGCCGCGCAGGATGCCCCCCACGTTGATCCAGGCCGCGACGCGCGAGAAGGCCCGCGCGGCGTCCGGCTCCCCCAACGCCAGCTTCACGTCGGAGCCGCCCTTGCTGATCGAAGCCAGGATCACCCGCTCGAAGGGGCACTCCGTCAGCCAGCGGCACAGCGCCCGGGCGTTGGCCCGGAGCGAGCCGTTGCTCTCCAGCGGCACGAGCCCGGTCGCGCAGCCGAGGCGCTCCGCTTCCTCGCGGATCAGGCGGCCGTCCGCGCCGGTGTGGGGCTTCTCCACGTACTGCGCGCCCGGCACCACGACCACGGCGGCCTCCGGCGCGCGGCCGAAGGCCGGCGAGTCCCGGACCTCCCGCAGGCGGCGGATGAAGGGCCCGTGCTCCGGGGAGCGCAGATAGCGGTCGTAGAGGAGCGCCGTCGCGAAGTCCACGCCGCGGGCGCGGGACAGCTCGGCCAGCGCCTCGCCCGTCAGCGAGGCCAGGTCCGGGTGCCCGCGCCAGCGCGCGGCTTCCTCTAAAAGCTCCCGCTCTCCCATGCGCCCGCGGAGCGCCCTACGCCGCCTTCCGGCGCGCGAGCGCCATGCCCAGCGCGATCCCGACCACGAGGGCGCCCCAGCCGAAGCCGCGGCCGGTGCGCTTGGCCGCGTTGAGCAGGGGGTTGTCGAAGAGGTTCGTGGACGCGTGCAGGCTCGCGATGAGCCAGCGCCCGCCTTCCCGCACCATGGTCGCGCTCCAGCGGCCGTGGAGGTCGAAGTTCAGCCCGCCCGCGAGCTTGAAGTGGTCCACCTCCGAGCCGAAGGCGATCGCGGTGTCGGACCCGTGGAGGATGCTCAGCTCGTCGACCTTGAGCTCGACCGAGTAGCTCTTCACCATCGGGTTGGGGCCCGAGAGCATCTCGCTCAGGTAGGCCAGCACCCCGTCGCGCCCCCGGCTGACCCGGGCGTCCTGCCAGGTCACCACCGCGTTGGGATGGAGGAAGGACGCCGCGGCCTTCATGTCCCCCTTGTTCACCGCCTCGAGCACGCCCTCGCGCACGGCGCGCAGCTGCTCGTGCGCGGGGTTCTCCGGCGCCGCGGCGCGCGCGGTCTGCGGCGCCGCGGCCAGTCCGAACGCAACCGCGAGGACGGCCGCCGTCGTCTTGATCTCGTTCACAGGAGCTCTCCTTCCGTCGTGGATGTCTCGGCCAGGAAATCGAAGTAGTCGCGCAGGGGGCCGTCGCTCTCTACGAAGCGCGTGGGCATGGACAGGCTCCCCTGCAGGGCCCGGTTCTCTTCCTTTAGATAGGCGCCCGTGAAGTAGCGCCGCAGCTCGAGGGCGGGCGCCGGCCTGCGGGCGAAGACCACGCCCTGGCAGAGCGTGCGTCCGCGGTCGAGCGGGCGGGTGACCATCATGAAGCGGCTCACCGCGCGCCCGAAGCGGGCCGTGATCACCGCGAAGGTCCCGCCCCAGACGACCAAGGAGGCGTTCACCTCCCGGCCCAGGACCCGGGCGAGGACCTTGTCCCGCCAGTTGCGCGCCGCGATCTCGGCCCGGTAGCGGATGCGCCGCACGTGCGGACGCGGGACGTCGATCGAAGGGTCCTCGAGAAGGCGGCGGTCGTGGACGAAGAGGAAGTGCTGGAGGTCGAAGGCGTGCCCGGTGACG
>DATLOS010000191.1:0-4164 GCA_035536155.1 Elusimicrobiota bacterium | reverse complement strand
CGGTCCAGGAGATCGTCGGCCCTCCGGCGCGCCTCTGGAAGGACGCGACCGGAGCCTTCACGCCCCAGGCCGCGGGCTTCGCGCGCAGCCAGGGCCTCAAGCCCGAGGAACTGATCGCCGCGCAGACCCCGAAGGGAGAGTGCCTCGTCGCGCGCAAGACGCTCCCCGGCGAGCCCGCCTCGAAGGTCCTGGCCCGCGTCTTCCCCGCCCTCGTCGCCGCGCTCGAGTTTCCCAAGGGCCTCTGGTGGGAGGAGTCGAAGTTCCACTTCGCCCGGCCGATCCGGAACCTCATGGCCCTCTACGGCAAGGGGCCCGTGCGCTTCTCCCTGGCCGGAATCCGCTCCGGCAACAAGGTCCGCGGCCTGGCCTGCCTGGGCTACAAGCCCGTGCCGATCCCCGACGGAAGCCGCTACGCCCGCGCGCTGCGCGACCGCTGCGTCCTGGTGGACGTGGCGGAGCGGCGGGAGGCCCTGGTCGCCGCGCTCGACCAGGCGGCGAAGCGCTCGAGCGGGACCGTGGACAAGGACCCCGCCCTCCTCGAGCGCGTGGTCTGCCTGACGGAGCATCCCGTCGCGGTCTTGTGCCGCTTCGATCCGGCCTACCTGGACCTGCCCGCCGCCCTTCTTTCGACGGTGCTCAAGACCCAGATGAACTTCTTTCCCGTGGTCGGGCGCGACGGCCGCCTCACCGCCGACTTCATCGGCGTGCGCGACGGCGTCTCCGAGGGCCAGAAGGAGGTCCAGGAGGGCTACGAGCGCGTCCTGGCCGCCCGGCTCTCGGACGCCCGCTTCTTCGTGGCGCGCGACCGGGAGACGACCCTCGAAGCCAAGGCCGCGAAGCTGGCCGGCGTCGGCTTCCAGAAAGGCCTGGGCACCATGGCCGACAAGGCCGAGCGCGTGCGGCGCCTGGCGGGCCGCATCGCCGAGGAGCTGCTCCAGGATCAGGACGTGGATTCCCAGGCGGTGGACGCGATCGCGCGCCTGGCCTACGCGGACCTCGTCACCGGCGTCGTGGGCGAGTTCCCGGAGCTCCAGGGCGCGATGGGGGCTTTCTACGCCCGCGCGGACGGCCTCGATGAGAAAGTCGCCCTCGGGCTCGAGGAGTTCTACCAGCCCGCCGCGGCCAAGGCCCCGCTGCCCACCCACGCCGAGGGGATCGTCGCGGCGCTGGCCGGCAAGCTCGACACCATCGCCGCGATGCTGGGGGCGGGGTTCAAGCCCTCCGGCAGCGAGGACCCTTTCGGCCTCCGGCGGCTGGGCAACGGGGTCGCCCGCATCCTCCTCGAGCGCCAGCTAACCTTGCCCGTGGGGACGCTCATCGAGACGGCGGTGAGCCTCGTCCTGGAGCGGGGCGCCGCTTCCCCTTTCGACGCCGCGGCCGCCGGCCGGGAGGTGTCGGAGTTCCTCTGGCAGCGGGCGGAGTCCCTGTTCTTGGAGAAGGGCTTCAAGGCCGACGAGATCCGCTCCGTGAAGGATGGCGCCTTGGGCGACCTGGCCCGCGCCTTCCGGCGCCTCTGCGCGGTCCACGCTCTGCGCCCGGACCCGGATTTCGCCGCCATCGCGCAGGCCTTCAAGCGGGCCTCCAACATCCTGCGGCAGGCGTCGTGGAACGACTCTTCCCACGGCGTCGACCAGGCGCTCCTCGCGGAGGACGCCGAGCGCGCGCTCTTCGACACCCTCTGCCGGATCAAGGGCGAGGTCGCCCAGAAGGTCTCCGACGGGGACTTCGAGGACGGGCTGCGGACCTTGGTGCGCCTCAAGCCCGAGGTGGACGTGTTCTTCGAGAAGGTTCTGGTCAACGCTCCGGACGCTTCGGTGCGCTCGAACCGCCTGGCTCTTCTGGACCACCTGGTCCGCCTGTTCCGCTCCGTGGCGGACATCTCCCACATCCAGAACTGAGCCGCTTCAGCAAGAGCAGGCCGAACCCGAGCGCGGCTCCGGCGAGAACGTAGAAGCCGGGAAAGCTCCTCAGCCCGAAGGGATCGCCGCGGAGCGCCAGGATCTCCAGCGTCGCGCCGATGCCGACGGCTCCGAGGACGACGCGAGCGGCGGGAGGCATGGCCCTACTGTAGTCTGCGGCGCGGCGGTTTGCAACGGGCCCAGGAGGGACCTGGGTCTTGGTCCCCCTTCCCTTGGGCCGAAGGCCCCTTTCCCGCGGGGGCGGCCCGCGTTATCCTGGTGCCATGCGACTGGCACGGCTAACCCCGATGGACGCGCGCGACGACGCGGTTCTCGCCGAAGACGTCCCCCTCCCCGAGCGGCGGCGGCACGCCCGGGCGGAGCAGTTCCTCGAGGCCAGCTTGGTCCACGCCGCCCGCCGCTCCCCCGCCCTGCGGGTGCGCCTCTTGGACTTGAGCGCCGGCGGACTGCGCATCGAGACGGACGCTCTTTTGGAGCGCGGGGACGTCCTCGACCTGCGCCTCGACATCGCCGACGGCCCGACCCTTTCCTCGGCGGCCGTCGTGCGCTGGGAAGGCTCCGACGGCTTTCGCCGGATCTACGGCATCGAGCTGGCGAGCCTCGGCCGTTGGCAGCGCTGGCGGCTGTCCCGCGCGCTCCAGCCGGGCCCGGGGTTCGTTCCCGCCGCGGACTCGCTCCTCGGTCTCGGCGCCGGGATCGCGGGCGCGCTCATGCTGGGCGACTATCTCGCCCGCCACGGCCTGGCCGCGCACCTCGACTCCTCCCCCTCCCTTGCGGCCCTCCTCGGCGCCGGAGCGGCCTGGGTCCTAGAAAAGATATAGGCCTTTAGGCCCAGGTCGTGCGGACGCCCCGGCGGCATCCTGGCGCCAGGGCATGGATATCGTAGACCTTGCCGAGCAGCAGACGGGCATAGAGCGCCGCCGGCAGGAGCGCTTTTTCCAGGACGGCGTGCGCGTGCAGCTGATCTCCCGTTCCGGCCAGCCGCTGGAGCCCCACACCGATCTCATCGACCTGAGCGTGGGCGGCCTCGGGCTGGAGACGGGCAGTCCTTTCAAGCCGGGCGCCAGCTTCGGCTTCCGCATCGGCTTGCCCGCGGGCCAGGTGGGCGGCTCGGCCCAGGTGCGCTGGATGGCGACTAGCCGGCGGGGTTTTCGCTGCGGCGCGCGCATCGAGCGGATCGCCTGGCTGGAGGCGCTGCGCCTCGAGAGCTACCTATTCCCTTCCAAAGCCAACGAGCTCGACCAGTCCTTCCGGCGCCTGGGCACGGCCGCTTGCGCGGGAGCGGGCCTCCTCCTCCTGCGCTGGGCCGGCCTCACCCCGGCGGTGCTGGCCAACGTCCTCCACCACCTCATCCGGAAGTAAGGACGCCGCTCGCGGGAGCTCTAGAACCCTTCGCGGCAGCGCGGGTCCATCGCGTCGTGCAGGAACAGCCGCGGTCCCTTCGAGGTGAGCTGGAAGCCCCAGCGCTCGTGGCCCCACAGCGGCTCCTTGCGGGTGAAGGCGAACACGAACGGGAGCCCGCGGCGGCTGGGGTCGTAGGAGAGGAAGCTGAGCTCGCGGGTCTCGGTCATGAGCGTGTGCGGCATCTCCGCGCAGGGCCCCAGCGGGCGGTCCCCGGAGTAGATGCGCAGGCAGCGCCGGTAGGTCTGGGAGACCTGGGCTCCCTCGACGGCGAGGAAGGCGTCCGGGGAGTCCAGCAGAGCCACCGGGGAGCCGAAGTCGATCTTGTATTGGATGTCCTTGGGAGCCGGGTTCTTCGCGACCTTCTGCCCGTCGTCGTCCTCGACCTTGATTTGGAAGGCGCCCGAGCGCAGGTCCTCGACGATCGCCTCGCGCAAGGCGGGATCGAGGCGCTTGTAGACGTCCTCGCTCGCCTCGTTCTTCAAGGCTCGGAAGCTCGCCTTCTTCAGGTCCACCTGCTTGTCGCGCAGCAGGATCGCGATGACGGGCACGCCCACCCGGGAGAACTCCCTGCGGTTTCGGGCGGTGAGGAGATAGCCGTGGGTCGCGACCGGGTGCGCGCCGTCGCAGGCGGCGGACCAGGTGGTGCTCGACTGGGCTGTCTCGAAGAAGCCGGCGCCCTTCGCGCCGATGACGACCAGCGGCGAGCCCGTCTGGAGCAGGCTGCGTCGGCCGCGGTCGAGGAGCAGCCAGCGCCCCCCCGTCTCATAGACCGGGTAGATGCCGGGGACCTGGCTGCCCTTGGGCGGCGCGGGATGGAGTTTTGGCGCCGCGTTCGGCATTG
>DATLOS010000190.1:0-3090 GCA_035536155.1 Elusimicrobiota bacterium | reverse complement strand
GGCCGGCGGCCCGGCCTCGTCCGGCCCCGGTGCGGCCCCGGACGCGGACCCTTTGGTCTCTCCGGCCGGCGCGGCTCCGGACGCCGCGGCCTCGCAGACGCTCCACATCGAGCCGCCCTTGGTCTCCAGCCGCAGCTGCGCCGGAGGGGCGACCATCTGCAGGGCGCGGCCCTCGCGCAGCGGCGCGGCGACGGCCGGCGCGCCCCGGCGCTCGGCGGCCGCGAGCGGGTCCAGCTCGCGGATCTTCGCGCGGAACTCGCTCTCGTCCAGGTCGCCGCCGAACTGGCGCAGCCGCGTCCGCTCGGGGGCGGCCTGGATGGGGAGGTGCAGCTCGCGCCCGGAGAACAGGAAGAACAGGATCTGGAGGAGGTCGCGCGCGCGAGCGAGGCGCGCGAAGTCGCCGGCGAGGCGGACAGCGATCCGCCGCGCGGCGCACGGAAAGGAGCACTCGAGGTTGTCGACCCCCATCTCGATCCGGCCGTCGCCGCCGTCGCGGACGTAGGTCGGTACGAAGCAGGGGCGCCCCTCGATGGCGAAGCCGCACTCCCAGCAGAGGAGGCTCGTCGAGGCCGGCCAGGTCTCGAGGCCAGTGAAGGTCGCCGGGACGCGCTCGGTCACGGTGACCGGCTCGCGGCGGCGCGCCGGCTCACGGGCCCGGGCGAGCAGCCGCCGCTCGTTCAGCCGCTCGGGCGGCGTGTAGGAGCGGATCTGCAGGCCGCTCAGGTGGAGGACGCTCGGCGGGACGTACGGTGCCTCCATCGCGGCCCGCGGTTTCCCTGCCATTGTCCGCCGCGCGGCGCGCTTCAAATCCGAACGGAAGCCGCGCCATCCAGGCCGTCCCAATGGGAGAGCGCCCGGCCTCGGCCGCCCGACGCCGAGCGGCCCGCCCCCACGCCCGCCGCGCCCCGCGCCGAATCCGAACTGAAGCCGCGGCTGGGGCGCAGCTTAGAGCCCGCCCGGCGGCTCCGATGGAAGAGCAGTTCGACCCCGGCCACGCTTCCGCGCCCGACAGCGCCCTCGCCGCGCCGCCCGCGGGCGGCACGATGACGGCGCGCGCCCTCTTCGTCTGCACCTACGTCGCCCGGCTGGGCAACCTCCACGCGGGCGTCCCGGAGATGACCGCGCGCCTCGGCCGCGAGCTCAAGGGCCCCGTGCTCGCGGTGAACAGCAACTTCGGCCACCACGCCCAGCCCGGCTGGGCCGGCCTGCTCAAGGGCCCGCCGCCGCCCGCGCGCCGGGGCCCCCAGCGCACGCGCCAGCGGCGGGTGCAGGGCGACGGCTCGTGCTTCAACTCCGCGATCGAGCTCACGCTGCGGGTCCCGTCGCCCGGCGTCCGGGCCGACAAGGTCTACCGCGTCAAGTGCTTCCCCTCGACGGGCGAGACGCAGATCCCGGGCGTCATCCGCCCGGACCTCGCCGACGGGCGCGCCGTGCTGCAGGCCCTCGTCGGCCACCTCAACGCGCTGGGCGCCGGCGACCGCGGGCCCGAGGGGCCGCGCGCGGTCGAGGTCCTCCGCGAGGAGCCGAAGATGCTGAACTACAAGTTCCGGCTCGTGCGCCGCAGCCCCCGCGTGCTGGTCCGGCTGCGGGCCCTCGCGGGCCTCCTCGCGGCGCTCGAGCGCGCGCGCGCGCTGGCGGGCGCGGCCCCGCCGCCGGCCCTGCTCGCCGAGTGGCCCGCGGCCGTCCTGCCGCCGTTCCTCATCCGCGAGACCAAGCCGCCGACGGACGACGTGAAGGTCTCCTTCCGCTTCAGCACGCCCAGCGGGCGCGCGCCGCGGGCCAACGTCTTCCAGACCGGAAAAATCAACATCCTCGGCGCGGACTCCGAGGAGTCGGCCGAGGCGATCCACGTCTTCTTCTCGCAGACGTTCGCCGCCAACTGGCCGCGCCTCGTCGCGCTCCGGCCCCAGCGCGACGCGGACCGCGCCCCGGCGCCGACCAGCGCCCTTGAGCCGCCGGCCGAGGCGCCAGCAGCTCGGATCGCTCCGGAGGGCCCCGCCGGCGCGCCGGCCGGTCCCGAGACCCTTGAAGCCCCGGCAGCCCCGGAGGGCCGCGCCCCAGACATCCTCGTCGGCGCGGAAACCCCCGGCGCCCCAGCAGCGGGCCAGGGCGTGGGCGCGGGCCCGGAGCCGGGCCCTGCCGGAGAGGCGGCGGCCGAGGCGGCCGCGGACGACGTGCTCGCCCTGTTCGGCCCCTGACTACAGCACCCCCTGCTGGCGGAGGTACACCGCGGCGCAGAAGGCGAGGACGAACAGCACCCCCTGGACGATCACGCCCCACGTGGTCGGGTTGCGCCCCCGGACCGCGCCGCCGAAGGAGGCGAGGCAGTGCCCGACGAACGAGTCGCTGTTCACGGTGACGAACAGGAGGAACATGATGAGCAGCTGGTCGGTGCTCACGGCCAGCGGCGTTTTTGGGGCCGGGGCGGCGAGAGGCACAGAATCGCTCTCCGCGCTCGCCATTATATCCGCGAAAACGGTCACCCCCGGATCCGCAGCCACTCGCCGGGGCGCTGGACGAACTCGCGCGGGTCGAAGGCCGGCGGGGGCGCGAAGACCGCCAGCCCGGAGCTGCGCGCGTCGGCGGCCAGCAGCGCGTAGAACGCCTCGCGCCGCTCCCGCGGGACGACCAGGCGGCGCCCCGCGCAGTGCGGCCGCGGCGGCGCCCCGGGCGCCGGCTCGTCGGCGCAGGGGGTCGGCATGTTCGGGGGCGGGTGGAGGCCGGCGGCGCCGGGCTCGGCCAGCCGCGGCTCCAGCAGCCGCCGCAGCAGGGCCGCCGCGGCGGCCGGGTCGGGCGCGGCGCGGATGGCCGCCAGCGTCTCCTGGTCGAAGCCGAAGACGGTCGCGTCCAGCGTCGCCTGGAGGCTCGCGCCCGGCGCCTCCTCCGCGAGCGCGTCCCGGAGCGGCCCGGTGCGGCTCGCGGCGGCCGTGGCGGCCGCGGCGCGCTCCAGGATCCGCAGGTCGTCAGGGAAGGCGGCGAGCTGCGCGGCGAGCGCGGCGCGGAACCGCGCGACCCCCTCGGGCGCGCCGAAGTCGGCGGCGCGGATCGCGGCGGCGAGGCCCGCGCGCAGCGGCGCGTTCCGCTCCTCCC
>DATLOS010000189.1:0-2503 GCA_035536155.1 Elusimicrobiota bacterium | reverse complement strand
CGGCCCGCCGGGGCGCTTTGGATCATGGACACGCCGCGCAGGCCGGTGAGGGCCTGATGGAGCGTGCGCGGGATCGGCGTGGCCGAGAGCGCGAGAAAGTCCACCTCGCTGCGCAGGGCCTTCAGTCGCTCCTTGTCCTTGACCCCGAAGCGGTGCTCCTCGTCGACCACGACCAAGCCCAAGTCCTTGAAGCGGACGTCCGGCTGCAGCAGGCGGTGCGTCCCGATCACGACGTCGACCTTTCCCGCCGCGAGGTCGCGCAGGATGGCGCGCGCCGCCGACTTCGGGACGAAGCGCGAGAGCGCCTCCACGCGCACGGGATAGCCCGCGAGGCGCCGCCGGAAGGTGCGCAGGTGCTGCTCGGCCAGGATGGTGGTCGGCACGAGCAGGGCCGCCTGCTTGAAGCCGCTGACGCATTTCAAGGCGGCGCGCATGGCCACCTCGGTCTTGCCGAAGCCCACGTCGCCCACCACCACCCGGTCCATCGGCCGGGGGCGCTCCATGTCCGCCTTCACTTCGGCGATGGCCCGCGCCTGGTCCGGCGTCTCCTCGTAGGGGAAAGAGTCCGCGAACTCGGTCTCCAGATGGGATTCCGGCGGGAAGGCGTGGCCGGGACGCGCGGCGCGCTCGGCCTGCAGGCGCAGGAGCTCGGCCGCGAGCTCGCGCACGCCCTCGCGCACGCGGCCCTGGACCTCCTCCCAGCTGCGCGCGTCCAGGGAGGAGAGGCGTGGGCGGTGGCCCTCGGAGCCGACGAATTTCTGCACCAGGCGGAACTCGGACATGGGCACGAAGAGCGCGTCGTTTCCCCGGAACTCGAGGCGGAGGCAGTCCATCGCCGAGCCGGTCGGACGCCCCTCCTCGTCGAGGCCGAAGCTCTCCCGGATCGTCTCCATGCCGCGATAGCGGGCCACGCCGTAGAGCTCGTGCACCACGTAGTCGCCTTTCTTGAGCGTGCCCAAGCGCGCCGGCTTGCCGCCGCCGCGCCAGACCGCCCCGCGCCATGGGCGGTACGAGCGCCCCAGGATCTCCGCGGAGGACGCGGCCGCGAGCTTGGCCGCCGGCAAGAGGAAGCCCTGCGGCAGGCGGCCGACCAGGAACTGCACGGCGCCGGGCGGGACGCGGCCCTCGAGGAGCTCCTGCATGCGCTCGTCCTCGCCCCGGTTCATCGAGAAGAGGAGCGTCGTGGTCCCCTCCCCCGCCCACGCCGCGGCCCGTCGCGCGAAATCCTCGACCCCGCTCGCGGCCGGCGCGCCCCGGAAGCCCGCGTCTACGCCCGTCTCGCCTTCGGAGCCGAGCCCGACGCGGACCGCGCCCTCCGGCGCTCCCGGGCAGCCCTCCTCGACCAGCCACGCGGCCTCCGCGAGCCGCCGGACGAGCGGCACGCCGCCCTCCGCCTCCTTGACGGGAGGGACGACGGCCTCGTCGAGGAGGCCGGGCAGTCCCGCCTGCGTCTGAGGGTCGAAGGCGCGGATGGAGCCGATCCGGTCGTCATCGTAGAGCACGCGCAGGGCCTGAGGCGGCTCGATGGGGAACAGGTCGACCACGGCGCCGCGTCCGGCGAACTCGCCCGGGCTCTCCACGAAGTCGACTCGCCGGTAGCCGCGCTCGGCCAAAGCGTCGAGGAGGGCCTGCCGCCCCGGCCCCGCGCCCGCGCGCAGATGCAGGCGACTGTCTCGGAACTCGCCCGCGTCCGGCACGAGGCCCGCCAGCGCCTCGGGCGTCGCGAGAACGAGGCGCGCCCCGCGCTCGAGACGCTCGAGCGCGCGCAGGCGCGCCTGCGGGTCCTCCCCGAAGAACGCCTCCTCGATGGGCTCGCCGCCGAAGAGCGGCGCAAGAGCCCGCACCCCGTCGGCTACGTCCTCGAGGGCCTCCTCCTCGCCGCGCACGACCACGAGGCGGCCGACCGGCCCCGGCCCGAAGGCGTCCAAGGCCTGGGAAGACGGCGGAAAGCGGGGAGGCCGCGGGAGCGCGAGGACGGCGCGCGCCAGATAGGACCACGCGCCCGCGCCCGGAACCCCGGAGATCCTCACGGCTACTCGGCGCGCAAGCGCGCGGCCAAACTGTCGACCAAGGAAGCCAGCTCCTCGGGGCGCGAGGCCTTGCCCGAGAGGCGGCGAGGCTTCGCGCCCGCGGGATCCGACCAGAAGACGTCGAGGAGAAGGTCCTCGCCCTCGCAGCGCGCCAGCGCCCCGAGCGGCGTGGAGCAGCCGCCGCCCAGCGCGCGCAGGACGGCGCGCTCGAGCTCCACCGCGCGCCGCGTGGGCGAGTGGTCGAGCGCGCGCAGGAGCTCGGCGGCCTCGCCGCCGACCTTAGCCTCCACGGCCAGCGCGCCTTGCCCCGGAGCGGGGACGACGATTTCCGTGGAGAGCCTCTGGAGCCCGGCCGGCTCCAGCCCGAGGCGCTTGAGGCCCGCCGCGGCGAGCACCAGGCCCGCGACCTGGCCCTCGGCCAGCTTGCGCAGACGAGTGTCCACGTTCCCGCGAAGGGGCGCGAATTTCAGATC
>DATLOS010000188.1:0-2793 GCA_035536155.1 Elusimicrobiota bacterium | reverse complement strand
CCGCTTCGCCGTCCTCGCGGCGCAAGTAGAAGCGGCTCTGCCACACCCACTTGCCGTCGCGCTTGACGTAGCGCGTCTGGTGCATGTCCCAGGAGTAGTTCGTGCCGCCCGCGTTGAGGTTGAAGGAGTCCTGGGTGTCGTTGCCGTGGTCCACCATCACCACGGGGACCACCGTCGTGCCGTCCGAGCCGCGGGCGAGGTAGTCCGTGGAGAAGCTGCGCACGCGCGTGACGCCGCCGTCGTCGTAGTTCTGCCGGAAGATGGTCTCGAGGCGGTGCAGGTTCAGGTTCGACACGGAGACGCGGTGGAAGGCGCCCGTCGCCTCCGTCACCACGGCCCGCTCCTGCCCCTCCACCCGGCCGGCCGCCGCCGTGAGCCGGCCCGCGTCGTCGGTCGAGTAATACAGGCTGCGGCTGACCAGGAAGGCCCCGCGCGGGTTGTCGGGATTGCTGTCCGGGTAATGGAAGAGGGTGTGCTGGTACACCGGCCGCAGGCGGCCGCCCAGGCCCGACGCCGCCGGCACCGCGTCGAGGAGGTCCTTGAGCGGGGTGTTCGCCTGGCCTTGGCGGTCGCTGCGCTGGTAGAGCACGCCCGTGGCCGCGTCCAGGTAGTAGCGCTTGCCCGTGGTCGGGTCCACGAGCATGCGGTAGCCCTCGTCGACCATGATCTCCCGGCGGAGGCGGTAGTCCCGCTCGAAGGTGGTGAACTGGACGAGGTTGTCCCGGGTTTGGAGGAGGATGCCCGGGTTCAAGCCGCTCGGGCGTATGGTCCCGCCGTCGAGCGGGTTGAAGGTCTCGTCGAAGGAGCCGCCGCTGCCCGGGTTGTAGCGCCGCAGGACCTTGATGTTGGGGTCGAGCACGAAGCGCGCCAGGTTCGGGTCCCGCAGCGTCGCCGGCCAGGGGCCCGAGCGCAGGTCCACGAGTTGGTCCTCGGAGAGGAGGCCCCGCACGTGGGTCCCGTCGAAGAAATGGCGCAGGGAGTCGGCGCTGCTCCGGTTGACGCTGCCGGGCAGGGCGGGAAGATTGATCGTGATCTCCGGCAGGTAGCGCGCCGACATGATCTCGCCGGAAAGCGACTGCAGGGAGTTGAAGACCTTGAGCGAGGCGTTGCGCTGCGCCTCCGGCAGGGCCTCCAAGGCGGCCTCGGCCGACTCGTAATCCGCGTAGGCCTGGCGCATGGCGCGCAGGCGGGTGAGGGCCCCGGGCGGCACGCCCGCGGGCGGCCTGCGCAGGAAGGCGTCCAGCTGGTCCATGTGCAGGGCCACCCAGTCGTGGTTCTGCTGGCGCATGGCGAATACCAGGCGGTCCCGCACCGACTGCGTGTGGCGGTCGGCCAGGCTCGTGATCATCTCGGGGTTGGAGGCGGCCAGCCAGATCGTGGCCTCGTCGGCCAAGGTGAAGGGGAGCTGATCCGGCGCGGCCCCCTGGCGGCGGAAGTAGTCGTTGATCCTCTCCAGCGCCGACCAGGCGGAGGCGGCGTCGCCGGGCTCCGGGGAGAGCGAGAGCAGGTAGGCGGGCTCGAGCTTGCCCGCCTCGAGGAGCGCCTTGAGCTTCCTCTGCTGCTCGCTGCACGGGCCGCCGCTGTCGCAGACGCGCTTGGCCTCCCGGGCCTGCTCCGCGAGGCCCTCGAACATCTTCCCGGCGTGGGTTCCGTCGAGCTTGAGCGCCGTGACGATGTCCTGCACCACCGCCTGCATGCGGGCGGCCGCGTCCCGCTGGGCCGGGGTGGCGTGGGGGTTGGTGACGATCTGATGGATGTAGTGGATGTACTCGGGGAGCATCGCCACCAGCTGCGGCGCGTGCTCGTTGCGCCAGGCGTCCAGCAGCATGCGGTTGGGCGCCGCCATGGGTCCCCGGCGGGCCGCGAGCGTTGCCACGCGCTGCAGGTAGGCCGGGTTGATGATGCGGGAGTCCACGAAGTCCGGGCCGCGCAGGACGTCGCGCAGGGCCTCCGCCCGCTGCTCCACCGGAAGGGCGGCGATCGCCTGCAAGCGCGCCGCCGCGGGCGGCACGTAGAGCTGGTCCGGCCGGATGCCCAGGATGTCGCTGAGCAGGCCGTCGCGCACCTGGCGCCACCAGGCCTCGGCCGAAGCGCGCTCCGTCGGGTTCTGGCTCTGGCGCATCTGCGCGTAGGCTTCCCCCGCCATGTCCAGCATGCGGGCGTGGGCCGAGTGCTGGCTCACCTGCTCGAGGCGGAACTCGGCGGTGGGGCCGAGGATGCCGAGGCTGCGCAGCTGAAGGGTGATCTGCTGGCTCAGGACGGTGCGCGCCGCCCCCGCGTCGGTGGTCTCGGCGGCCTGGATCTCCCCGAGCTCCCTCTGGTAGCGCTGGATGGCCCGCTCCGAGCGCAGCTTCTCGCTCAGCGACGGGAAGCGCTCCATCAGGATCATGGCGCGCGAGGCCAGGCTCACGAGGCCGGGATTGGTCCGATCGCTGAGCTCCGTCAGGTCGGCGCTCAGCGCCGCGCGCGCCAGGGTCAGGAACTCCTGGGCCGCCGGGTCGTTCTTGATCTCCGGGGGCGCCTCCTCGAGGAAGTCGGCGGTCGCGCGCACGAACGCGGAGAAGCGCGCCGACAGCCGCCACGTCGCCACGCCGCGCATCGCGCTCTGCTCCAGGCCCGCGTAGCCCTGGGTCTGGAGCAGCTTGACCGCGTCCTGGAGCTCCTTGAGCCGCTGGGCGGCGTCGGCGCCGCCGGCGTTCTTCGCCTCCAGCCAGCGGTCGTAGAGGATCTTCAGGTCGTTGTCCGCGAGGGCGGGGGCGTAGCGGTTCGAGGAGGCCCCGTCGAAGAGCGCGG
>DATLOS010000187.1:0-5966 GCA_035536155.1 Elusimicrobiota bacterium | reverse complement strand
GCTCGAGGAGCGGGTGCGGGCCGTGGCCCGCGAGTTCGCCTCCGCCGACGACTTCCTCTACATCGGGCGCGGCATCAACTATCCTACCGCCCTCGAGGGCGCGCTCAAGCTCAAGGAGATCTCCTACATCCACGCCGAAGGCTTCCCGGCGGGCGAGATGAAGCACGGGCCCCTGGCCCTCATCGAGCCGGGCACGCCCGTGCTCGCGGTCGCGACGCGCTCGGCCACCTTCGAGAAGACCTTGTCGAACATCGAGGAGGCCAAGGCGCGCGGCGCCCGCCTCATCGTCCTCGCGACGGAGGGAGAGACGCGGCTGGCCGCCGTCGCGGACCACGTCCTCGAGCTTCCGCCCGTCAGCGAGCGGCTCTCGCCGGCCGTCAACCTGGTGCCGCTCCAGCTGCTGGCCTACCACGTCGCCGACCTGCGCGGCTGCGACGTCGACCAGCCTCGAAATCTCGCCAAGAGCGTGACCGTCGAATGAGCCCGGCGGAGCGGATCGCGGTCCTCCTGATCGAAGACGATCCCGACGACGTCCGCTCGTTCGCCGGCCTCCTCTCCCGCCCCGGCTGGGACGGGGACCGCCCGGCGCTCATCTCCGCCGAGACGCTCGAGGACGGCTTGGCCCGGCTCGCGGAGGGCGGCATCCAACTGGTGGTCCTGGACCTCGTCCTTCCGACCGCGGGCGGCCTGGAGGCGCTGCGCTCCCTGCGGGAGCGGCACCCCGCCGTTCCGGTGGTCGTGCTCACCGGCATCAACGACGAGCTCCTGGGCGTCGAGGCGATGCGGCTGGGAGCCCAGGATTACCTGGTCAAGGGGGCCGTCGATCAGGCAGCCCTGCGCCGGGCGATCCACCACGCGCTCGAGCGCCATCGCCTCCTCTCGAAGGCGGAGGGAGTCATCCAGTTCGTGGGCGCGCTTTCGCACGAGATGCGCACGCCCCTGACCATCATCAAGGCCGCGGTGGCCAACCTCCGCGAAGGCTTCGCCGGCCCGCTCTCGCCGGAGCAGGCCGCCATGGTCGACATGCAGCACCGGAACGTCAACCGCCTGCAGAGGATCGTGGAGAACATCCTCGACCTCTCCCGCCTCGAGTCGGGAAAAGCCGAGATCCGCCCGCGCCGCCTCGACGCCGCGGCCCGGATCCGCGAGGCCGCCGACGACTTCCGCCTCCTAGCCCGGGAGCGCGGGATCGCCGTCAAGGTCGCCCTCCCGGAGCGCCTCCCTTTCATGCGCGCCGACCCGGAGCTCTTCGGCCAGGTCATGACCAACGTCCTCGACAACGCGCTCCGCTTCGCGCGCTCCGAGGTGGAGGTTTCGGCGCGCGCGGACGCGGGCGAGATCGAGGTCCTCGTCTCCGACGACGGGCCCGGGATCCCCAAGGCCCACATCCGCGACATTTTCGACAAGTTCGTCCAGGTGGGGCGGGCCAGCCGGACCGGAAGCTACAAGGGGACCGGCCTCGGCCTGCCGATCTGCAAAGCCATGGTGGAGGGGCAGAACGGGCGGATATGGGCGGAGTGCCCGGATGGCAAGGGCGCCGTGTTCCGCATCCGCCTGCCCCAGCACAAGTCGCAAGGAGGAGTGCCATGCCCGAATCAAACGAGAGAGGTGCCGGGATGACGACGTTCTGGCTCGCCGTGGGAGCCGTGATCGGCGCCGCGGTGGGGATCCTGTTCGCCCCGCAGAGCGGCGAGGAGACGCGCGCGGACATCGGCGACTTGGGCCGCCGCAGCCGGGAGCGCGCGCGCGAGCTGGCCGCGAACGTGCGCGAGAAGCTTCCCTCCCGGGTGAAGACCGCCGCGGTCTTCGGCGGGGTCAAGGAAGGCGTCCGCGAGGCCGCGCGGGAAGCCAAGGAGGGAGTGGAGGCTGGCCTCCGGTGAAGACCGGAGCGTCTTGGAGAAGGGCCCCCCACCGCGTGGCGGCGCTATGCCTTGCGGTGGGGTGCGCCCATCCCGGCCTGGGGGGCCGAAAGAGGGACCTGGACAAGGCCCGCGACGAGGTCCAGCGCGCGGAGGCGTCGGCCCGGGAGGGACGGCCCGAGGAGGCCGAGAGCCTCTATCGGGCCGCGAGCAAGGACGATCCCGCCGGCGCCGCCGCCTGGGTCGGGCTCGGAGATCTCGCGCTGGACGCGGGACGCCTGCCGCAGGCGCGCAAGGCCTACCGCCGGGCCCTGTACCTGGCGCCGCACCACCCGGGCGCCAGCAACGGGCTGGCGCGGGTCCTGCTCGCCCGGAACGAAGACCTGCCGGAGGCCCAGCGCCTGGCCGAGGACGCCCTGCGCCAGGAGAGCCCGCAAAAGGCCCGCATCCTCGACACGCTCTTCGAGATCTACCGCCGGGCGGGCCGCTACGGCGACGCCCAGTCGGTCAGCTTCGCGCACTACTGGTACGGGCGCCGCTGAGGCTCAGACCTTCTCGAGGTACATCGCCACCCGGGTCTCGGGCGAGTCGACGTAGTCGCCTCCGGTGTCGCGGCGGATCATCGCCTTGACCTTCTCCAGGCGCAGCCGGTACCCGGGGTTGAGCGACACCTCGTCGCGCCCGGTGAAGGTGCCCACCACGTCGCCGCCGATCGAGATCGTCTTCCGCTCGGCATCGACGCTCAGCTGCGGGAAGGAGAAGCGGATCAGGTCGCATTCCCGCTGCCGCTCCTTGCCGGCCTCGCAGTTGGTGAACTCGCCCAGCAGGCGATCCTTCTGGTTGTTCAAGCGCAGCCCCGCCTTGTCCGTCGCGGAGCGCTGTCCGTCGTACTTCAGCGCCGGAGAGCCGATCGGCTTGCCGAGCAGCAGGTCTCCGGAGCGCGGGCGCCAGGTCTCTCCGACGCCCGGCGCGACCGGCGGCCGGATCATCGGCCGGGCCGGCGTGTACACGGGCGAGCCCACCGCGTCCCTCTCGATCTCCGCGCCGTCCTGTCCCGCCGCCTGAAGCGCGGGCAGCAGCAGCGCCGCCGCCCCCGCGAGCATCCGCCTGACTTCCATCCTCATAACCGCCTCCCGCCGCGGCGCTTGCCGCGGCTTTTCACTGGCTCAAGAGAAATCTTTCGATCGCCTTGCGCTCCGCCTCCGCCCGCTCCTCCTCCTCCCGCCGCTTCGATTTCTTGATGGGCATGCGACCTCCTCAAAACGCCATCGCTCCTTTGGGGATTATAGGCGCCCGGCTCCGGCCGGCCCATCGTCGACGGGTAACTTCCGCGTGACTTCGTCATGATGCGGCGCGAAAGCCGCCTCAACAAACAGTGACCCGCCCTCCATGGGACCCGCGGGGGCCATCTGCTACTTTGACAGCACCGCGCGCAAGCGCGCGACGGAGGTTGCCATGGCATCGAACGACGACATCGAGCAGGCGGCGAGGCGCTCCCGCGAGCTCGCCCGCATCATCGAGACCAAGCTCGCCGAGACCATGCTCAGGGCGCGCGAGGCCCGTCTGAAGGTGCGCGAGGCCAAGCTGGCCGACAAGTTCGCCCGGAGGGCCCTGCTCCAGGCGCGCGAGGCGTTCCGCGTGGCCCGCCGCCGGGCCGGGGAGCCAGGAGGGCCGCCAGCGGCGCGCCGCGCGGCGAGCTCTCGAGCAGTATCTTGACCAGCGCCGTCAGCGGAATGGCCAGGAGAAAGCCCGCGACGCTCCAAAGCCAGCCCCAGAAGAGGAGCGCCGCCGTCGCGGCCACGCCGTTGAGCCTGACCTGCGAGCCGACGTAGCGCGGCACGACGAAGCTTCCGGCCGCGACGTGCAGGGCGCACAGCACCGCGCCCAGGGCCAGAAAGGGCGCCGAGCGGTGGAATTGGAGCAGGCCCTGCGCGACCGGGAAGAGAAGCGCCGCCGGAAGCCCCAGCACCGGGACGAGGTTGATGAATCCCGTGAGCAGGCCCAACCCCGCCGCGTTCTCCAGGCCCAAGCCCTGGAAGGCCAGGCCCTGCAGGAGCGCCATCCCCAAGCCGACCCCGAGGTTGCCGAGGAAATAGGCGCGGACCATGCGCGCCACCTCGGCTTCCGCGCGCCCCGCGTCCGCGCCCTCCGGCAGGAGGCCCTCGAAGCCGCGCAGGAGGGTCTGCTTCTCGCTCAGCCCGAACGCCATCAGGAAAGGCACGAACACCGCGATGCCCACCGCCTCGAAGACGGAGCCCGCCCCGCGCAGGAGCCGCCCCAGCCAGGCCTCGTCGCCGTCGACCACCTGCACCTTCGGCACCCCGGCCCGGGAGGGCGCCGGGCGCTGCACCAGGTCGGCGCCCCGCTGGAGCCGCCGCAGCTGCCCTTCCAGCGACGCGGCGCCGGCGCGGATCTTGGCCACGTAGCGCGGCACGTTCGAGACGATGGTCGCCACGGGCTTGGAGAAGGCCCAGGCCGCCGCGCCGACGGCGGCGGCGAGCGCGAGGACCGCCGCGGGACCGCCCCAGCGCCGCGGCAGGCCCGCTCGCTCGAGCCGCGCCACGAAGGGCTCGAGGAGGACGGTCAGGAAGAAGGCGACGGCCATGGGGATCAGGATCGGACCCGCCAGATAGGCGCCTCCGAGAGCCAAGAGCGTCGCGACCAGGCCCGAGCAGCCCATGCCGACAGTTTATCCGGGCGGCCGGCGATTCCCAGGTACGCGGCGTGACGCCGGCGTCTCCTTTAATAGCGTCCGAACCACTCGAGGAGGGTGGTCACCGCGCTGCCCTGCTCGACGCTGCTGCGCACGCCCGCCTCGATCGCGAAATGCGACGCGATCCGCTTGCGCAGCTGGCCCTGGCGCGACTCCGCGAAGTCGGAGCCCAGCTCGAAGGTCGCTCCTCCGGGCAGGCGCAGGCGCATCGTATAGGAGCGCGTCGCGGGGTCATAGCCCACCGACTCGACGGGCGTCGACGCCAGGATGAACAGCGAGAGGAGCCCCAGCGCCTCGTTGGAGAGCGCCTCCTGGGTGTTGGCGACCGCCGAGGTCTGCTCCGGGTCGAGCTCGTTGGGAGACTTGCCGTAGAGGAGCAGGGCCAGGATCTCGTCGCGCCTCATCGGCGGATCGCTCTCCAAGTCGACCCGCGGCTTCTCCGTCGTCCCCAGCAGGCGGATGCGGACGGCGGCCTCGTCCGCCTTATAGAGGAGGAGGCCGTCGAGCTCCGCCGTCTTGGCGCCGGCGCGGCGAACGAGGCGCACGTGGTCGACCGTGCACTTGCGCCGGAAGAGCTCCGCCTCGAAGCGGCCCGCCTCGATGGTCGTGCCCGCCGCGAGCGGCGGGCTCGCGGCCTGGACGTCGACCATGAGCGGGATCGGCGTGCGGACGAGATCCGAGTAGATGACCGCGGGGGTCGCGGTCCGGACCCGGAAGTCGAGCGCCGCCTGCCGCCGGACGTCGCGGGCGGCGTCCCGCCATTGCCCGCGCTCCGCCGGGGCCGGCGTCTCGGCCCGGGCCAGCTTGATGCGCTCATCCAAGCGCACCACCGGCAGCTTGAGAAGCTCGAGATGGGGAAGCTGGAGCGCCGCCTCCGCGACCACCAGCTCCCCCTCCGCGCGGACGGAAGCGTCCCGCCGCGGAAGGCCGTCGCCCTCGGCGCCCGCCCTCAGGGACAGCTTGAGCCGCTGGCGGCCCCCGCGCAGGTCCGCCGAGGCCCGGCACTCGAGCGCCTGGCGCCCGCCCTCGGTGTCTCCCCGCGAGTCGAGCGCCAGGGCGAGCGGGCCGCCCAGGACGTGCAGCGGCGCCGGGACGGCGTACGGGGTGCCGGCCAGCAGGGAGACGAGGTCCTCGAAGCGGGGGACGTCGAGGAGAAGGCGGGCCTCGTGGCGCAGGCGCGCCCGCTTGACGTCTCCCAGCCGCCCCGAGGCGGACGCCCGCAGCGAGCCTCCCAGCCGGTACCAGCTGGCGTAGGGGTCGAGCTCGAGCGAGGCCTCCGCGGAGAAGCCGTCCGGAGCCCCGCGCCGGGGGGCCCGGCGCGCGCTCAGGCGCAGGCGGCCGACGAGGGCGTCCGGCAGCCGGACCCCGGCGGGGCCGGCCCCGCGGGCGGGCTC
>DATLOS010000186.1:0-2415 GCA_035536155.1 Elusimicrobiota bacterium | reverse complement strand
AGGAGGATCCCCACCGTCGTTTCCGCCCAAAATGACCTGCGTTTCATGTTTGCCGGTGTTGGTCAGTGTAGCCCAAGTGGCCGAAGCTGTCAATGTGACTTCATATTTAAGGAAAAGGACTTCAATTTGATATCGTAAAGGCGTGCGAACGCTCGCCATCGTCCTGGCTTTGGGATCGTGGATCGCCGCCGCGGCGCCGGCCCCTAAGGCGCCGGACGACTCCTGGCGCCAATCGCTGCGCACGCTGCAGGAAGGCCGCTACCAGTTCGGCGTGAAGGGTCCGGTCTGCAACGCCTGCACCAAGGCTATAGTCGAGGAAGCGAAAGCGGTCCGCGGCGTCCAAGACGCGTCGATGGACTACGAGGAAGGAGTCCTGCGGGTGACGATCGGGACGGAACGCGGCGTCCGGCTATCCCAGATCGAGCGGGCGCTCAACCGCGCCTACCGGCGCGTCAGGCTCGGACCGCCTTTCGAACTGTCCTCGGGCCGCAGGCTCGATGCTCCGCCGCCGCCGAAAGCCCCGCCCGCGCCGAAACAGGGCGCGGCCAAGCCGAAGAAGCGTCAGCCGCGGTAAGCCAGGACCTCGACCTCGCCGTCCTGGCTCTCGACCGAGAGCTCGATCGGCTTGCAGCAGACCTGGCAGTCCTGGACCATCTCCTGCCCTTCCTCGGAGGGGTCCACGCGGACCTCGAAATTCTCCCCGCAGTAGGGGCACTCGACTTCCACCCACTTCAAAACGCGTTCCGAGCGCGCCTCGTCCTCCTTGAGGGTCTGGGCGAGGATGCTGTCCAGCTCCGAGTCCTTGACGTCCTCGGGCTCCCGGTCCTTCACCGCCTCTTCAGCTTTGGCGACCTTGCGCTTGGGCATGGCCATCCTCTCGGCGCGACGAACTACGGCTTCGCCATCAATATAGACTCGGATCGCAAGCGCGTCAAGGCCCACCGGCCGAGAAGCCGGCGCGCTCCATGCCTCGGCGCGCGGCCGCGGAGCGCGCGAACGTCTCCCAGACGAGCCCCGTGCGCAGGTTCTCGGCCATGAGCAGGATGGGGCCTTCGTCGATGGCGAGCGCGTCGGGCGAGCGCCACAGGCCCGGCGCGTTGAAGCGCTTGGCCCAGCGCGGGTCGGCGTTGAAGGCGTCGCAAAAGCCGTAGCGGCCCCAGATTCGGTCGCCGTACTTCGCCCGCATCGCGCGCAAGGCGCGCAGCGAGAGCTCGGGCGTGAAGACGAGGGAGCCTCCCGCCGCCGTCGGCGCCACGGTCCCGTCGTGCTCGTGCGGGGCCGGCGGAGCGCCGTAAGCCTTGTAGCCGTCCGGCCCGTCCGAGGCCGTCAGGCCCCAAACGTCCGGGCCGTAGGTCGCGTAGCTCGCGGCCTGGTCGACGGCGAAGCGGCGGTTCGCCAAGGTCGCGGCGATCGAGTTGTCGAAGTAGTCGGCGAAGGCGTCGCGCTTGCCGCGGAAGTCGAACCATACGTGGGAGTACTGGTGCGTGAACAGGGGCGCGATCATGACGTGCTCCGCGCCGCCCGCGTAGGCGCCGCGCGGGCGCTTCCACGCCGACCAGCTCGCCGTCGGCAGGGGATGCGCGGGCGAGCCGAGGCCCAGGAGGTAGAGCGCCATCAGCTCGCAGTAGGAGTCCCAGCGCGAGGCCAGGAAGCCGTGCTCCGGATTCCAGCCCATGCTCAAGGTGAGCGAACCCGGCTTAGCTCCCCCGTCGGTGAGCATCCAGCCGAAATCGACGCGCGCGTAGATCTCCTGGGCCAGCCGCTGGACCTCCGTGCCGGGGAAGTACTCGCCGATGAAGAGCGCGCCGAGCAGGAACAGCGCGGTGTCGATCGAGGAGAGCTCGGAGTCCCAGACCCGGGCGCCGGTCTTGGGATCGACGAAGTGGTAGAACCAGCCGTGGACCTGCGGCTGGCGGTAGCGGAAATGCTTGAGCGTCGCCAGCGCGCGCGCGTAGGCGGCCTCGCGCGGCACCCAGCCCCGCGACACGCCCACCCCGAGCGCGGTGAGGGCGAAGCCCGACGCCGCGATCGAGGCCGCGCCGCCGCGGTCCTTCTTCTCGAAGTTCGGCGCGCGGTCCTGGGTCAGGCCGGTCTCCGGGCCGGTCTGCTCCCAGAAGAAGTTGAACGCGGGCCGCTCCAGCTCGTCCAAGAAGCGCTCGTCATCGGCCGAGAGCCGGTACGGCGAGGGCTGCGGAGCGGCGCAGGCCGCGAGCGACGCGGACAGGAGAAGGGCGAAGACCTTCTTCATCGGGAGATTTGGGCCGTGAGGGATTCGAACCCCCGACCTGCCGCGTGTAAGGCGGACGCTCTACCGCTGAGCTAACGGCCCGTAGCGCCAGTTTAGCAGTTGAGCCGGAGCCGGGCCAGGGACCCGCTCAGGCAGCCGCGGCGGAGCCGTGGCACTTCTTGAACTTC
>DATLOS010000185.1:0-2416 GCA_035536155.1 Elusimicrobiota bacterium | reverse complement strand
GTGAAAGACTTGGCCCTGAGGCGCACGACCTTGGCGGCCGATGGGGACGCGGGCCGTGGTTCCGGGGCGGGCTCGGGCTCGACGCGGGGCGTCGGCCGCGGCGCAGGAGGCGGAGCGGCCGCGCGCCGCGAGGCGGGCCTGGCGGCCCGTGGCTCCTCCGGGAAGAGGCCCTCCGCCGGCGGCTTTTGCAGCATGGGGCGGGACGCGACCGAGTCGCGCCACAGCGAGTCCATCCCCGCGGTGCCGGCCGCCGCCGGGGGCGGCGCCGGGGCCTCGTCGGGCTGCCGGTGGAAGTTCAAGAAGAGGGCCACGGCGACGATGCTGGCCGCCGCCGCCGCCTTCTCCAGCCATGCGCCCTGCGGATCGCGCTCCATGGAAGCTCCCTCACATGGCATGCCCGCGCCCGACGGACCCGTCAAGGGCCTCCGGCTGGGCCCTCTGGCCACTGGATTTTAACGCCCCCCCGGCGTATCCTAGACTTGGGGAACGTCATGAAGGCGATACGAAGCGTCGTCGCGGTCGTCCTTTTTTTCCTGCTCTTCGGCCTCCCCGCCATGATCGCGATGGTCTTCATGGGCCCGTCGCCCGCCCGGGGCGGCGGCCCGCTCGCAGCCTTGGGCGGCTTCCTGGGCCGCGCCGCCGGCCGCTCGCCCGCGCCCGCGGGACAGGCCGCGGGTGTCGCCGGCGCGCCGGGCGCCGCGCGGGCCGCCGCCCCGGGCGCCGTCGGGGGGCAAGCCGCTGCGGCCGCGCTGCCGGGCGGCCCGCCCGCCGGGGTCCCCCCCGGCGCCGCGCCCGGCGCGTACGGCTATCCGGCCGGCGGAGCGGACGGCGGGGCCGTGGGCGGCGGCGGAGGCTCGGCCGCGTCCTCGGGAGGCGACGGCTCCGGGGTCCTCGACCAGTTCACCGAGGGCGGCCCCATCGACGAGATGCGCGCCCGCGCCGCGAGCGTCACCTATTATGGAAGCAAAGCGGGGCAGCCCGGCGGGCAGAACTCGCCCGCGCCGGTCGCGGGCTCGGAGATGGCCCGTCCGGGAGCCAAACGGAGCATGATCTCCCGCAGCGGGAGCAGCCAGAGCTCGGACGAGGAGCTCGCGGCGAAGTCGAAGGGCCGTGGCGAGGCCGCTCACCTCGAGCTCAGCGACGAGCGCACCACCGGCCCGGGACAGGAGTACCTGACCAACACCGCGGTCCAGGGCCAGCAGGCCGTGAACATGGCCAAGCGGCTCGGCCTCCTCGACGGCGCCAAGGACCACGCGGGCAAGTCCTTCGACGGGAACTGGGCGATCCGCAAGGGCATCCCGCTCGACAAGTACACCGACTCCTTCGGCAAGCAGTCCATCGGCGTGAAGGGCCAGAACACCGGGCAGTCCGGCCAGTCCGGCCAGGGGAGCGTGGACCTGCGTTGAGGCGAGTCCCTTGACAGCCTCCGCCGACCGCCTTAAAAATAGCGCAGGGGAACCTCTATGAACGTCCGCATCCTTTCCGCCGCCTTCCTCATCGCCGCGACCGCGGCTCCGTCCCGCGCCCAAGACGAGGGCGAGACCCGCCGGCGCTTCGTCCCGGGCGTCTACTCCAACCGCCGGGTGGAGCGCGACGAGGACGACACCCAGCAGGCCCCGAAGCAGGACTTCGGGACCTTGCTCGGCAACTTCGCCGACTCGGTCAACCACACGGTGTTCCCGAAAAACGACGTGGTGGGCGACGTCGAGCTCTTCCGCAAGAAATCCGACAACGAGCTGGTCCGCTACGGCTCCGACTTCCCGCGCTGGACCTTGCTGACCGAGGCGGTCATCCCCGCCGAGGACAAGTACAACCAGGCCTACCAGAAGCTGGTGGAGAAGGCCCTGATCCCGCTGGCCGGCGAGGCCGGCCCGATGGTCAAGGAGCTCTTCGAGCGCCTCAAGCCCATCGGCAAGGAGGCGGGAGACGACTCGAAGGAGATCAACGACTTCTCCCAGGAGTCCGAGCAGTTGACCAGCCAGTTCCCCCAGTTCCCGCCGACGCCGCCCTCGGGCAACCCGCTCCAGCTCGACAAGATGCAGCCCATCCAGGAGAAGAGCCAGACGCGCAAGGCCCAGTTCGAGGACTTAAAGGACATGGTCAAGCAGATCAACCGCATCGTCCTGCAGGCCAAGAACGGCTTGGACGGCGCCAAGATGCTGGGCGACATGGCCCGCCAGGACGTGAAGAAGGCCGGCGACTTGGACAACCTGGCCCTGGGAAAGGCCGCGCAAAACCGCGCCGGCGGCTCCTCCTCGAGCTCCTCGGGCAACGGCCGCTCCGAGCCGGTCCTGCAGGGCGCCCTCGAGCGCCTCCAGGCCGCGGTCAAGAAAGGCGAGAAGGCGCAGGAGGCGATGGACAAGTTCTCCGACGAGGACCCGGAGAAGGGCCCGCTCATGAAGGCGGTCAAGGCGGT
>DATLOS010000184.1:0-2158 GCA_035536155.1 Elusimicrobiota bacterium | reverse complement strand
CCGCCGCCTCGCCCCTATGAACGCCCCCGAAACCGCCGCCGTCCGCGTCGCCTTCACCGAGCTTCCCGACCTCGCCGCCGAGCGCTACGGCGGAAAGGTCCTCGCCGCCAACGACGATTTCTTCGCCCCAAAGGAGAACCTGCTCAAGCCCGGCCGCGGCGTCTTCATCGCCGACAAGTTCACGCCCCGCGGAAAGTGGATGGACGGCTGGGAGACCCGCCGCAAGCGCGTCCCCGGCCACGACTGGGCCCTGCTCCGACTGGGCATGCCCGGCCGCGTGGTCGGCGTGGACGTCGACACCAACCACTTCGTGGGGAACTTCCCCGAGTACTGCGCCCTCGAGGCCTGCTCGGCCCCCGCGTCCGCCTCGCCCCGCGCGCTGGAGAAGGCGCGCTGGCGGACCATCCTGCCCAAGTCTCGCTTGGCCGGCGGCACCCGCAACCTCTTCCCCGTCGCCGACGCGGGCCGGAGCACCCACCTGCGCCTGCGCATATTCCCGGGCGGCGGCGTCGCCCGCCTGCGCGTCCACGGCGAGGTCCTGCCCGACTGGAAGGCGCTCCCTGGCCTCGTCGACTTGGCCGCGCTCGAGAACGGCGGCCAGGTGCTGGCGGCCAACGACATGTTCTTCGGCCCCAAGGACAACCTCATCCAGCCCGGCCGCGCCAAGACCATGGGCGACGGCTGGGAGACCCGCCGCAAGCGCGCCCCCGGCCACGACTGGATCGTGGTCCAGCTGGGCCGCGCGGGACGGATCGAGCGCATCGAGGTCGACACCAACCACTTCAAGGGCAACTTCCCCGAGAGCTGCTCCATCGTGGCCTGCCGGCTCGACGGCCCCGTCGAGCCCGATTTCCACAAGGACCACGCGGTGCGCTGGCACGGCCTGCTGGGCCGCACCCCGCTGCGCGCGAGCGCCCGTCACTATTTCCGCCCCGCCTCGCGCGAGGCCTTCACCCACGTGAAGCTCAACATCTTCCCGGACGGCGGGATCAGCCGCCTGCGGCTTTGGGGCCGCGCGCGGTGACCCTCGCGGCCTTGAACGGCTTGCCCGCGGCGGAGGCCGAGCAGGCCTTTTCGCGCTGCTGCGGCTCGCGGCGCTGGGCGGCGCTCATGGCCGGGGGCCGGCCCTACGTCGACGAGCTCCAGCTCCTCAAGGCCGCGCAGGCGCACTGGAACGGCCTGGGCCGCGAGGATTGGCTCGAGGCCTTCGCCCGCCACCCGCGCATCGGCGACAAGGCCGCCCTGCGCGCGAAGCTGGCGTCGTCTTGGGCCGCGGGCGAGCAGGCTGGAGCCCGCTCGGCGCCGGAGGAGACCCTCGACGCCCTTGCGGAGGGCAACGCCGCCTACGAGAGGCGCTTCGGCCACGTCTTCCTGATCTGCGCGACCGGCAAGTCCGCCGAGGAGATGCTGGCCGCCTTGCGCCGGCGCCTGGAGAGCTCGCCGGCCGCCGAGCTTCAGGCGGCGGCCGGCGAGCAGGCCAAGATCACCGAACTTCGCTTGAAGAAGCTGCTGTCCCCGGAGGCCTCATGAAGAGCCCGATCACGACCCACGTCCTCGACACCAGCCTCGGCCGCCCCGCGGCCGGGGTCCCCGTGACCTTGGAGCTCCGCCTAGACGACGGGACCTGGCAGCCCCTCTCCGAGGCGCGCACCGACGCCGACGGCCGCGCCATGGGGCTCCTGCCCGCCGCGCACAAGCTCGTCGAGGGCGTCTACCGGCTCACCTTCGACACCGCGGCCTACTTCCGCGCCAAGGACCTGGCCGGCTTCTACCCCTACGTCAGCGTTCCGTTCGAGATCCACCGCACGGGCGAGCACTACCACGTGCCCCTGCTCCTGAGCCCGCACGGCTACTCCACCTACCGCGGCAGCTAGCTACTTCTTCACGATCACGGGCGTCGTCTTGAGGACTTCCTCGACGACGGCCTCGGGCGTCGTGTTCGCCTCGGCCTCGAAGGTCAGGATGACGCGGTGGTCGAGCACCCAGTGGGCCACGGCCTTCACGTCCTCGGGGAGCACGACGTCCCGGCCCTCGGCGTACGCGTGCGCGCGCGCCGCGCGCAGGAGGACGTTCGCGGCGCGGTCGGAGCCGCCGCGCGTGACGCCCTTTTTCACGGCCTCCGGCGCCGACTTCACGTCGGGGCGCGTCGCGGCGATCA
>DATLOS010000183.1:0-4181 GCA_035536155.1 Elusimicrobiota bacterium | reverse complement strand
CTGGAGAAGGCCACGCACCCTTTGATCCGGCGGGAGATGGACCGCTTTCTAAAGGAGCGCCGCCGCGGCGTGGCCGTCGTGGACGTCCCGCTCCTCTTCGAGGCCCGCATGGCCTCCTGCTTCGACGCCACGGTCCTGGTGAGCGCCCCGGCCTCGAGCCAGGTGGCGCGGGTGATGTCCCGCGACGGCCTTCCCCGCGCCGAGGCCCTGCGCCGCCTGCGCGCGCAGTGGCCGATGGCCCGTAAGGAGCGCCTGGCCGACGTGGTCATCCCGAACACGGGAACGCTCGCCCAGCTCCGCCGCGCGGTGTCGTCCTACCAGCGCGCCTTCGCCCTTCTTTCCGCCGGTGCCGCAGCCGCCGCCTCAAATCCTGCGCCCCGTTCGGGGCGCGCAAGACGACCACAATAAGGAGAGACCCATGGAGACCCCCACCCCCACCAAGCCGCAGAACCCGGAGAACCCCGCGGATGCGGCGCCCCGTTCAGGCGCGGCACCGGAGCCCAAGCCGCAGGAGGCCCGCGAGGGCCGCGACAATCGCGAGGGCCGCGGCCGCAACGGCTCCCAGCACGCTCAGCAGGAGCCGCGCCCGCAGCAGGAGAACCGGCCCCCGGAGCAGCGGCCGGTGGTGATGGACCTCTCGAACTTGAGCCGCAAGACCATGCAGGAGCTCAACAAGCTGGCCGAGGACATGAAGCTCGAGGGCACCTCGGGCCTGCGCAAGCAGGAGCTCATCGTCCAGATCCTCGAGGGCCAGGCCAAGCGCAACGGCGCCGTCTACGACGAGGGCGTCCTCGAGGTCCTGCCGGACGGCTTCGGGTTCTTGCGCTCCCCGGACTACAACTACCTGGCCGGCCCGGACGACATCTACGTCTCGCCCTCCCAGATCAAGAAGTTCGGCCTGCGCAAGGGCGACACCATCTGCGGCAACGTGCGCTCGCCCAAGGAGGGGGAGCGCTACTTCGCGCTTCTCCAGGTGCTGAGCATCAACGGGGTGCCGATCAACGAGATGAAGACCCGGCCGCTCTTCGACAACCTGACGCCGCTCCACCCGAACGCGCGCTTCACGCTGGAGACGACCCGCCAGGAGATCACGACGCGGACCATGGACCTGGTCAGCCCCATCGGCAAGGGGCAGCGCGGCCTGATCGTCGCGGCGCCCAAGACCGGAAAGACCGTGATCATGCAGAAGATCGCCAACGCGATCACGACCAACTATCCCGAGGCGGTGCTCATCGTCCTCCTCATCGACGAGCGCCCCGAAGAGGTCACCGACATGCGCCGCACCGTCAAGGGCGAGGTCGTGGCCTCGACCTTCGACGAGCCCGCCGACCGGCACGTCCAGGTCGCGGAGATGGTGAGCGAGAAGGCGAAGCGGATGGTGGAGATGGGCAAGGACGTGGTGATCCTCCTCGACTCGATCACCCGCCTGGCCCGCGCCTACAACACCGTGGCCCCGTCGTCGGGCCGCGTGCTGTCCGGCGGCCTCGAGGCGACGTCGCTTCAGCGGCCCAAGCGCTTCCTCGGCGCCGCGAGGAACATCGAGGAGGGGGGCAGCCTCACCATCATCGCCACCTCGCTCGTGGAGACGGGCTCGCGCATGGACGAGGTCATCTTCGAGGAGTTCAAGGGCACGGGCAACATGGAAGTCTGCCTCGACCGCAAGCTGGCCGACCGCCGCGTCTTCCCGGCCATCGACATCAACCGCTCGGGAACCCGCAAGGAGGAGCTGCTCCTCTCCGAGGACGAGCTCAACAAGGTCTGGATCCTGCGCAAGGTGCTGGCGCCGCTGTCCTCCATCGACGCGATGCAGCTCATGTACGACAAGCTGCTCGCCACGAAGTCCAACAAGGACTTCCTCAAGTCGATGGAGCTGTCGTCGATGGAGTAGCGGGGGCTACTTGCCGGAGCCCGGCGTCGGAGCCGGCGGGAAGGCGACCGGACCCCTGTCCCCGTAATTCGGGACCGACGAGGCCGAGGGCTTGCGGGGCGCCGACGGAGGGGCGACGTTGCCCGGCTTCGCGGCAGGCGGGGGATTGAGGCCCCGCTTCCTCGCCCGGGGCGGCTTCTGCTCCGCCGCGGCGACGGAGACGACGACGAGGATCGCGGCCAAGCCGGCGAGAAGGGTTCTCATGTCCCCATTTTAACGGACGGTCCGTCGAGAATCAAGGCTTTGCCGAAGGCGGCTCGAGCCCGCGCTCGAGGACCTGGTCGATCGTCTCGACCGGCACCAGCTCGATCTCGGCCAGGACGTCGGCCGGGACCTCGGCGGCGTCGCTCGCGTTGGCCGCGGGGTAGAGCACCGTCTTGTAGCCCTTGCGGTGGGCGCCCAGGACCTTTTCCTTCAAGCCGCCGATGGGCAGGACCCGGCCGTCCGGGGTGAGCTCTCCGGTCATGGCGATTCCCTTCCTCACCGCGCGGCCGCTCAAGCGGCTTGCGATCGCGAGGGCCATGGTGATGCCGGCCGAGGGGCCGTCGATCTTGGTCGCGGGCGTGAAGGCCACGTCGATGTCGCTGCGGCGGAAGGTCTTGGGATCGATCCCCAGCGCCTCGGCGCGGGAGCGGATCAGGGCCATGACGTTCTTGACGGAGTCGTCCATCATCTCGCCCATCTGCTTGCGCAAGATCACCTCGCCGCGGCCGGGGAAGGCCGAGACCACGACGTTGGTCACGCCCCCGCCCAGGTCGGAGACGTAGAGGCCGCTGGCCAGGCCGACGCCGTTGTCCACGGTGCGGCCGAGCGCGTAGGGCGCCACGCCCAGATATCCCTGGACGTCGCCCTCGTCGATCTTGGACGGGACCGGCGTGCCCGCGATCTCGAGCCGCGAGGTGATCTTGCGCATCAAGGCGTCGAGCTTCCGGCGCAGGCCGCGCACGCCGGCCTCGGCGGTGTAGCCCTCGACGATGCGGCGCAGGGCCGCGGTCGTGACCTCGATGGCGTGCCCGGCCAGGCCGTTCTTTCTCTGCTTCTCGGGGAGTGCGTGGCGGCGGGCGATCTCCACCTTCTCGTTGGGGGTGTAGGAGCTGAAGTCGATGATCTCGACGCGGTCGCGCAGCGGCCCCGGCAGCTTGTCGAGCTCGTTGACCGTGAGGACGAAGATGACCTCGGACATGTCGAAGCCCACGTCGAGGTAGCGGTCGCGGAAGGTGTCGTGCTGCTCCGGGTCGAGGAGCTCGAGGAGCGCCGCCTTCGGGTTGCCGTGCGCGCCGCCGCCCTCCTCGACCTTCTCCACCTCGTCGAGCAGGAACACGGGGTTCTTGGTCCGCGCCCGCTTCATGCGGGTCATGACCGCGCCGGGCGCCGAGGCGGTGTAGGTGCGCCTAAATCCGCGGATCTCGGACTCGTCGCTCACGCCGCCCAAGGCCAGGCGCACGAAGCGGCGGCCCAGGGCCTGCGCGATGGCGCGGGCGATCGAGGTCTTGCCCACGCCGGGCGGGCCGACGAAGCAGAGGATGGCGCCGCCCTTGGCGCCGGTGCGCTTCCTCACGGCGAGCCATTCCAGGACGCGCTCCTTCACCTTCTCCATGCCGAAGTGCTCGGCGTCGAGGAGGGCGCGCGCCTCGCCCAGGTCCAGGCGGTCGTCGCTGCGGACGTTCCAGGGCATGGCGAGCAGCCACTCGACGTAGGTCAGGCCGCCGCTGTACTCGGGATGGTGCTTGGGGATGCGCTCGAGGCGGTACACCTCCTCGAGGGCGGCCTCCCGGGCCTCCTCGGGCATGCCCGCCTCCTCGATGCGCTGGCGCAGAACCTTGGGATCGTCGCGGTGGGCTCCGCTCTTGGTGGAGGCGGGTTTGCGCGCGGGCGGGGCGATCTGGGGAACGCCCGGCACGGGCCGCTGCGGGGCGGCGTTGGGGTCGACGTCCAGGTCCCGGGCGGCGAGGTCCGAGGGATGCCGGCCGCGGAGCATGAGCCACGCGTCATGCCAGCTGTTGGCGCGCTGAGACAGGTTATGGTCGACGATGCGCTGGGCGCGGGCGTCGACGAGCGCCTGGGCGTCGATGTCGGCGTCGCGCCAGGGCGCCCGGTTCTGGTGGACCCACTTGCGCCGCTCGAGGTAGCGCTGGAACTTGAAGGAGCCCTCGATCCAGCGGATGGTGAAGATCAGGACCGAGGCGAGGGCGAGGACCGCGCCGATGATCGCAATGCCCGACGTGGAGGAGCCGGGGGCGCCGGGGCTGGGGAC
>DATLOS010000182.1:0-6650 GCA_035536155.1 Elusimicrobiota bacterium | reverse complement strand
GGTCCCGGGCTAGACTGGGGCGGTGAAGACGCTCGCGGCGGCGCTCCTGCTCGCGGCGGCCCGGGCCTCGGCCGTGACGGCGTGCACCGCGCTGGCCCAGGCGGTGCGGGGGACGGTGTACTCCGCCACCGGCAAGGAGCTCTCCTGCCTCGAGGCGCGCGACTCGGCGCGGCGCTTGCGCCTCGCCTTCGTCTCCCAGGCGCAGGGCGCGTGGACGTACGCGGGCTCGGAGGAGCTCCGGGCCGAGCTCCAGGGGCGCGGGCTGCGGCTGCCGCCGGACGTCGTCATCGGCGGCTACGTGGAGCGCTCGGAGCCGCTCGGCCGCAGCTCGGCGTTCTACGTGCTGGCGCTCGCCCCCGACTCCCGGGTCGCGGGCGCGCTCGCGGCCGCCGGCCCGGTCTCGCCCTCCGACGGGATCCTGCGCCTGCCCGGCCGCGGCGCGCTCTTCGACCGCGTCGGCGTGTACGCCGGAAAGGGGCGGACGGGCTTTCTGACCGAGGGGACCTGGCTCCCGTTCCGGGGCGGGGCTTGGGGCGCCGACCAGAAGGAGCCGGAGGGCGTGCGGCTCTGCGTTCCCTGCAAGGGCTGGCTCTGCCCCGCCGAGCCGGTGGCCTGCTTCTCCGACTTCGACGGCGACGGCCGCGAGGAGGCGCACTTCACCGGCTTGGCGGTCGAGGGAAAGGCGCCGCTCTTGGTGCTCGACCCCGCCGAGGCGGGCGCTCGCTCGCTCTTCTCGCGCCCGGTCGGCCCGGTGGCGTGGCGCCTGCTCGGCTCGGCCTGGGCGATGGTGCCCGAGCCCGGCTGCGAGCCGGGGCGCTTCTGCACGCGCTCAGGCGTCGATGGCTTGAACCCGTCCTGCCCCCGGCCCAAGGTCTGGCGCTTCGTCCCGGGCAAGGCGCTGGTCCCGGACGACGGCCTGCGCGAGCGGGCCTACCCGGTCTCGCTCCGGCGCCTGCCGCCGGAATGCTCCCGCGGCAAGGAGGTGCTGGCGTGGAGCCCCGAGGACGGCTATATTCTCTTTCGCCCATGAGGAACCGGCTCCTGGCGGCGTGCGCGCTCCTCGTCCTGGCGGCCGGCTGCGGCCGCAAGTACGCCCGCTTCTCCCCGTCGTGGGGAGGCTTCCGCTGCGAGGCGCCGTGGGCTTGGCGCGTCTTCGAGGAGGCCCAGGGCTCCGACTACGCGGCCGTGACCTTCGCCGGCCCCCTGGATCGGGATTTCTACCTGGGCACCCCGAGCTTGAGCGTGCGCTGGCACGCCTACGGCCGCCCGCACGTCCTGCGCGACGGCGGAGCCGAGTCCTACTCCTCGGTCGAGGATTATCTGGAGCGCATGCCCCGCGAAGTGTACGGCCCGGACGTCCAGGTGCTGGCGAGGGAGAAAGTGGGCGTCGCCGGCCGCGAGGGGTATCACCTGCGCCTGGTCTCGCCCGTCGAGGTCCCGGCCTGGCGCCGCTACGGCGTGTCGCAGGAGGAGGGCGGCTCGCGGCCGGTGAACCTGCGCGACCACTCCTACGTGCTGGTCCCCTGCCGCACCGGCTTCTACGTCATCGTCTATCCCGCCACCCGTCAGGGCTACGACAAGTACAAGGACCGCTTCCACGAGCTGGCGAACTCGTTTAGGGTCCTGCGCGAAGGCCCTCTCTAGTCAGCGGGGGTCGACGGGCCAGACGCTGACGTCGAAGCGGCTGTTCGCCTGCAGGACCGCGTCGGTCTCGTCGAGGCTTCGGCCCGAGGCGACCAGCATCGCCACGCGGCTGTGATAGGGCGGCTCCACGAAGTCGCCCGGCCCGCGGTACCAGAAGACCTCCATGCCGGCCGGAAGCGGGGCCGCCGGGCCCGCGGCCGCGATCTTTCCCGTCGCGCGGGCCTCGATGAAGCGGCCGCTGAGGTGCTCGAGCGGCTTGGGCGACTTGAAGGGATGGACCGGGATGCCCGCGGCGACCAGGAACAGCTGCTCGATGAGGTCGACTCCGGTCACGCGCTGCACCCACGGCACCACGTAGTAGCCGCCGGGGCGGCCGTTGAACTCGATGAAGGTGAACTCGCCGCTCGCGTCGTCGACGACGCCCTCGACGTGGTAGACGCCGTCGACCATGCCCAGCGCCGCGGAGATCCTCTCCACCTGCTTGGCGGCCTTCGCCTGCGCGTGGTGGCTCAAGCGGCTGGGCAGGTTCGAGCCCGTCGCCAGATGGTTGGGCTCCTCCGTCGGCCAGTTGTCGGTGACCGAGGAGAAGAGGATCTTCCCGCCTTGGACGACGATGTCGACGTCGACCTCGGTCTTGCCGGGGCCCTTGATGTACTGCTGCATGACGATGTCCGTGCCCTGCCGGTAGATCGAATCGTGCTCCGCCTCGCGGGCGAGGTCCTGGACGAGGCGGGCGTGGGCCTCGCGCGCCTCCGCGGCGTTCTGGACGGTCACCACGCCGAAGGCCGCGGCGCCGGAGGCGGGCTTGAGGACGGCGGGAAATCCGACGCTCGCGATCGCTTCCTGGAGCTCCTCGGGCGTGTTCGCGCGATGCCGGCGGGAGACCGGCACGCCGGCGGCGGCCAGCGCCTCCAGGGCGAGACGCTTGTTGCGAACGGTCTGCGCGCCCTCGGGCGAGGCGAAGGGCTTGCCCAACGCCTTCGCCAGCTCCGCCGTGACGAACAGATCGTCCTCCCAGAAGGCGGTCACCCCGTCGACCGGCCCGATGCGCTTCTCGAGCGCGCGGATCGCGGCCAGGGCGCTCTCGGTCGAGCGCTTGCGGCCGGTGGCCGGGTCGACGGCGGGGTCGGCGGTGTCGACGGGGACGTAGTGCGAGGAGTAGGCCTTGTCCGCGGCCCAGGAGCCGGGGAGGTCGACGAGCACCACCTCCACGCCCAGGCGGCGGGCGTTCTCGAAGATGAAGCTCTTGCTGCTCTTGTAGCCCGAGCCGACCACCACGATGCGCTTGCCGCGCAGGGCGTGACGCCGGGCGCGCGCCAGCATGGTGGCCACCCAGGTGCGCGAGTGCTGCCCCTCCCGGTCGGGATGGAAGCGGTCCAGCTCGAACTGCCCGCCGGAGTCGTGGTCGTTGACCTCGATCACGTAGGGGCGAAGGCGCCCGTTCTCGAGGCGCAGCATCACGTCGAGGCCGGCGAAGTCGGTCTGGCCCTGGCGCGCGCCCTTGTCGGGGGCGCCCGCGTGCCAGTGGCCGAAGGCCCGCATGGCGTCGCGGCCCAGGGCCTCCAGCTCGGCGGCGAACTCGGCCGCCTCGGCGTCGGTCGCGAGGAGGCCGTGCTGGGAGCGCAGGCCCGCGACGATGGCGTCGAGCGGGACGGGGACGGCGGCGTCCTCCGGGTCGAAGGCCGCGCCGGGGCCGCCCGGCTCGACCACGGTCGGCTTGCCCTGGGCGCTGACCCGGGCCAGGATGCTCGAGGTCTCGAAGTCGTTCCAAGGGGTGCGCGAGACGAGCAGGCGCAGAGTGTAGTCCTTCAGGCGGCCGGCCTTGTCGAGGGTCCCGCCGCTCATGCGCAGGGACGGGCTCTCGATGAACTCCTGGACGAGGATCGAGCCCTTGGCGCCCATGTTGGGATGCCCCAGGAGGGCGAGCTCGTGGTCGAGGGCCTCCTCGATCTGGTCGCGCGCGAAGAAGCGAACGCCCCGGCTCGAGTGCCACTGCGGGCCCGAGGGCTTCACCACGAAGCGCGCCGGCCCGGTCCGCGCCAGGAAGCGCTCGAGCTCGCCGCGCATGCGGGCGCGCTCCTCGGCCGCGGGCTTGGCCGGGTCCGGCGCGGCCTGGATGTCCACCGCCGCGTGCTCGGTGCGGATCTGGGCCTGGGCGAGGGGGTGGGTGGCGACCGCGAAAGCCAGCGTCGCGGGGACCGCGATCCCGCGGGCGGCCATGAGCACGGTGGTGAGGAGCTTGTCGTTGACGTCCTGCTCGAGCGCGCTCGAGCTCGACATCGGGCTGTCCAGGCTCTCCTCGAGCGGCACGCCGTCGTCGCGGTCGTTGGCGTCGAGCGTGTAGTAGTTGGCGAAGTAGTGCGCGGGGCGCGGGTAGTCGTACTGGGCGATCACCGCGCGGCCCTCGGCGTCGAAGTAGAGGCCCTTCTTGAGCAGCAGCCGCGTGGTCCCGTCGGGCAGCCGCTTCTGCACGTACCAGGACGGATCGAGGGCGAGGTGGACGTCGCCGGGGGACTGGCGGCCGCCCTCGCGGGCGACGGAGAGCTTGTACACGGAGGCGGGCGCCAGGAGGGCGACCGTGGGGCGGTCGGGGCTCAGGCGCTGGCGCACCCGCTCGACGCGGGCCGGCGGCAGGCCCATCCGCTGCAGGCTGGCGTCGAGCTTGCGCAGCGCCGCGGCCTCCGTGTTCCGCTTGGCGCGGAACTCGCGGAAGCGCGGGAGGCGGAAGCTCAGCGCGCTCAGGGCGAGCGCGTAGGCCCCGGTGGCCCCGAGGATGGCCGCGCCGGCGTACGCCAGTCCGGCCGCCGCGGGGGCGATCGGGGCGGCGAAAAAGGCCGCGCCGGCCAAGGCGAGGAGGGCGGCGCCCGCGGCCAGGCCCAGCCAGACCGGCCGCTCCGCGCGCCGGGCGGAGTTGAAGTCGGAGAGCGCGGCGCGCGCCGAGGTTACCAGGGCGGGCACGCGGCTCGCGGGCGCGGCGGAGCTCGCGGAGGAGCCCGGCGCGGCGGGGGCGAGCGATACCGCCGAGACTCCGGCTTGGCCGGCCGCGACCGACGGCTCCGTTGCGGAGCGGCTCGGAGCGTTGTGGTAGAGGAGCTCGAGGCCGGCCTGGGTCTGCGCGCCCTCGTGCCCCAGGACGATCGCGCCCAGGGCGGGAGAGGCTTGCAGGGCCTTCAACTCGGCCCCGGCCGCCGAACGCGCTTCGGAGGGCGGCGCCGCGACGTGCGCGCTGCCGCGCGCCGCCCCATCCTCGGCCGGGCTCATGGCGGGCTTGGCATCGGTGGGCGCCGGAGTTTGGACCAAGGCGGTCGCGGTCGGGGCCGGGGCGTCGGCGGCGGATGGCTCGATCGAGGAAGACGGAACCGCCAGGGGCGCCGCGACGTCCGGGGCGTGGTCCGCGACGGGCGCCGCGCCGCTGGCGCCGAGATCGATCGCGGCGGGCGAGGCCAGGGAGGTCTCGGGGAGGCTCTGGTCGGCGGCGGAGGAGGGGAGTCCGACGGCCGGCAGGCGCGTTCCGCCGTTGCCGCCGCGGGAGAGGGGGATTTCCGCGGCCAAGGCGGACCCGCCGTTGAACGGCAGGCACGCGGCCAAGACCAGGGCCACCATCCTGGAGCCGGGGCTTCTCGCCATCCCCATTATTATGGAAAGAGGCCTCCTCACGGACCAGGGTCGATAGGAGGACAGGATGATAGGCCCTTGGGCCTAGGGGGGTCGGAGGAGCCCGGTTCCAGGCATGTGGTACAATGCGGGTATGCCGTCCGCCGCCGCGCCGACCACCCGGGACGTCCGCGTCAGCGCGGCCATCAAGGCCTCCCCGAAGCGGGTCTACCGCGCCTTGACCTCCGCCCGCGAGCTCTGCCTCTGGTGGCTGGAGCGCGCCGAGACCGACGCGCGCAGCTTGGGGCGCGTGCGCATGGTCTGGCCCGAGGCCCTGGGCTGGGGCGAGGCCGAGGGCGTCTTCGTCGACCTCGAGCCGGAGAGCAAGGTGGCCTGGCTTTGGGGCGGCCGCGGGGTCCCGCGCGGCGTCCCCCGGCTGGTCAACGTCTTCATCGAGCCGCGCCCCGGCGGCTGCGGCGTGACCGTCGTCCAAGCCGGCTTCCCCGCCGACGCGGACGGCCGCCGGGCCGCCTTCCGCGCCCGCTGGGAGGACTGCCTGGCCAAGCTGGCCCTGTACCTCGAGAAAGGCCGCGCCCGAAAGGCGGAGATCCTGCGGCTATGACCGCCGGCGAAGCCGGGGCCTTGGTCGTTTGCGTCGCGAGCGGCGCGGCCTTCGGCGCCGTGGGCATGTACGTCGTCGCCTTCTCCCTGAAGAAGAAGTCCGATGCCGAGGCCATCCAGGAGCGCGAGGCGCTCAAGGGCCAGTTCGCCTCGGTCTCCGCCGAGGTCTTCAAGGCCGCGACCGAGCAGTTCCTGGCCCTCGCCCAGAGCCGCCTGGAGACGGAGCAGGTCCGCGCCGCCGGGGACTTGGACGAGCGCCGCCGCGCCGTCGAGACCGCGGTCGGCCAGCTTTCCGAGAAGCTCACCGCGTACGAGGGCTTGATGCGGGGCTTCGAGACCGACCGGGACAAGAAGTACGGCTCCCTCGAGGAGCAGCTCAAGAAGACCGCCCAGACCACCGACGCCCTGCGCGCCGCCACCGAGGGCCTGAAGGCCACGCTCTCCAACCCCGCCGCGCGCGGCCAGTGGGGCGAGCGCATGGCCGACGACATCCTGCGCGCCGCCGGCCTGCAGGAGAACGTGCAGTACCTGAAGAACCGCGTCCAAGACAGCGTCGCGACGCGGCCGGACTTCACCTTCCTGCTCCCCGAGGGGCGGCGGCTGCACATGGACGTCAAGTTCCCGCTCGACAACTACCTGCGCATGGTCCAGGCGGAGTCCAAGGAGGCCCAGGAAGGCTTCCGCAAGGAGTTCCTGCGCGACGCGCGCAAGCAGATCAAGGACCTGACCAAGCGCGACTACATCAACCCCGAGGAGGGGACGCTCGACTACGTGGTGCTGTTCGTCCCCAA